>CAMTOK010000022.1 GCA_947074115.1 uncultured Erysipelotrichaceae bacterium
AACATAAATCCAATTATTTTTTTCATTATGAATTACCTTCTCTTTCTTCTTTTTTTGCATTTTCTGCATCAGTTAGAACATCATTGATCATGGCTTTTACTTCGTCACTATGGAAAGTGATTTCATAAGTATTAAATGCATCATAGATAATATAATCATTATAAACAAGTAAAGGAGAATCGATATCAACTGATTTTAATTCACTTTTGATAACATCTTTATCAGTACTCGTACAGTTAATAAAATAATATCCATCAGTTCCTTTAATAGCACCAGAAACTTCTCCAGCTTTTAAACTTAACGCTTCTTTTTCTACATCGCTACCGTATAAATTAGATAGATTAGAAGTTGAATCAATCACACCGATATTTCCTTTAGAAGTATTAGAAGAATCGTCAGAATATTCTTTAGCGATTTCACCAAATGATTTACTTGTTGTAAGTAAGTTTTTAACCTCGTCTAATTTGTCTTGTTCTTCATCAGTTGGTTTTTCAACATCAGTCATAGAAATTTTAATGATACTAACAATACGTGGTGCTTCAACATCAAAATAATCATTGAAGACTTCATCAAAATTGTCTTTTACATACTTTTTAATAAATTCAGAATATTGTAATGAATAGATTAAGGCATCGCGGTAATCATCCATAGAACTATAACCACTATAAGCAAGTGCAGATTCTAATTGAGTTTGAGCACTGCTTCCATAATCATTTTCATAATTTGCGACAATAATATCTACAATCTCATCAGCTTCAGCTTTCATATCTGAAGTGACAGGGAATGTCGCTGTGACAAGTTGATCTAACATATATGAGAAAAGTGCACTTTTCCCAGCAGCAGTATTAGATAATGTGTCATAAATATCATCCGCAAAAAAGTCTTTCCCGTCGATAGAAGCGACAACATCTTTACCATCTACAGATGGAACAGATGAGGCACATCCAGTCAAGACTAACGTTAACATAAGCATTAGCCCAAGTATTTTTTTTGTTTTCATAGAACCCTCCTGTTTCAACATATTAATTATACACAAATTTAAGTTTTTTTCAACTATCTAGGCGTTAACACAAAATTTCTTGACACTTTACCATAGTATATATTGTGCATAGAAGGAGGTCATCCAATGAAGACTGGATGTAACGGCTTAAAAACCGAAGTTATTGTTGTTTTTATTCTTTTGGTATTATTAATTAATGCAATTTAAAAAAGGAAGTGAGAAATATGATGGCAAATCAAGGGTCTTTTACTCTTATTCTTGTATTATTCATTTTATTAGTTATCGTTTGCGGTATCTGCTAATAGATGTTTAGTTTGCACCTTTGTCTAACAAGGGTGCTTTTTGTATACTAAAAAATAGCTTGTCCATACTAAAAATATTATCGTATTCCTTGAGTATAGGGGTTGATATCTAGTACAATAAGGTACATGAAGGAGTGTTAATATGTCGAAACTAAAGATTAAAAATCTTCATGTTAATGTAGGTGATAAAGAAATATTAAAAGGTATTGATTTAGAAATACATAGTGGAGAGATTCATGCAATTATGGGACCGAATGGAAATGGGAAATCAACATTACTCTCAGCCATTATGGGACACCCAAAATACAGTATTACAGAAGGGTCAATTACACTTGATGATCAAGATGTCTTATCAATGAGTGTTGACGAAAGATCAAGAGCTGGGATCTTTTTAGGAATGCAATACCCTCAGGAAATACCAGGAGTTACAAATTCAGACTTCTTAAAATCTGCATTAAATGCAAGATTAGAAAAACCATTATCTGTTTTTCAATTTATTAAGAAGTTAGATAAAAATATAGAAGAATTACAAATGAATGAGAATCTAGCACATCGTTACTTAAATGAAGGATTCTCAGGTGGAGAAAAGAAAAGAAATGAAATCTTACAGATGAAATTACTTCAACCACAATTTGCATTATTAGATGAAATTGATTCAGGTTTAGATGTTGATGCTTTAAGAATTGTTGCTGAAGCAATCAATTCAATGAGATCAGATGATTTCTCTTGTGTTATGGTTTCACATTATGAAAGATTATTTGAACTTGTTCAACCAACACATGTTCATGTCTTAATTCAAGGTAAGATTGTCACAACAGGTGGTTATGACTTAATTGAAAAAATTGATCAAGAAGGTTATGACTGGTTAAAAGAACTTGGTGTTGTTTTAGAAGAAGAACAAGATCAACAACCAATTATTTTAGGAAGTTGTGCAAGAAAGGTTGTTGAATAATATGATTAAGATCACAGTTGATTCATCTGGGATCGTATTAAGTCAATCAGATGAAAGGATCAACATACTAGATCAAACAATTCAATTTGTTCAATCAATTGAAGAGACTGTTTATGTTGATGTTCAATTAAAAGAACATGAATCATTAAAATTATCATATGTCTTTGAATCCAATACGACTTGTCGTCTTGTAGAAAGAAAAACATTAAACACTCAAAGTGTCTTTCATAAAGACATCACTGTATTAGATGGTGCTCATATCAAAATGTTTCTTGAAAACTTAACAAAACAATCAGAAAATGTAGAATGTATTGAAAATGTTTCAATTAAAAAAGATGCATCAATGAGTGTTGGTTATGCAGAACTTGAAGAAGCAAATTATAAAGGTGAGTATCTTTATACATTAGATGGTGAAGGAGCAAGTGCCAAAGTTAGAATGGCTGCTTTATCTAATAACGATATGAGAAAAAATTATAAAGTCTCAATTGAACATTGTGCTAAGTATACAAGTGGACAAATGGACAATTATGGTGTTGTTAAAAATAACGGTAAATTATATATTGATGGTATTGGAACAATACAAAGAGGATACTCAGGTTCAAGTAGTCATCAAACAAATAAAATTATTGTCTTTGATGAAGGATGTATTGCTCAAGCAAATCCATATTTATTTATTGATGAATATGATGTGAAAGCATCACATGCTGCAGCAGTAGGAAGAATGGATGATGAACATTTGTATTACTTACAAAGCCGTGGTTTAACAAAACATCAATCAATGCAATTGATTACTTATGGTTATCTAATGCCTGTTGTTGAAGTTGTTGAAGATGAAGATTTAAAACAACACTTTGAAGATGTTTTATTGAAAGCAGGTGCGTAGTGTGGATATTAAGTCTATAAGAGCTGATTTTCCAATGTTAAATGGTGTGACAATGCAAGGAAAACCACTGATCTACTTAGATAATGGTGCGACAACATTAAAACCTCAATGCGTTATTGATAAAGTTTGTGAATATTTAACAACTTATTCAGGAAATGCACATCGTGGTGATTACGATTTATCGCATCAAGTTGACCAAGAGTTTGAACATGCAAGAGAAGTTGTTAAAGATTTTATTAATGCTTCAACTAAAGATGAAATTGTATGGACATCAGGAACAACAGATTCATTAAATATGGTTGCCTATGGTTATGCATTAAAACATTTACAAGCTGATGATGAAATTTTAATTAGTGTTGCTGAACATGCATCTAATACACTTCCTTGGTTTGATGTCGCAAATCAAATTGGAGCGAGAGTCAAATACATTCCTTTAGATGAATATGGATGTGTAACAATGGAAAATGTAGAAAAAGCAATGACGAAAAATACCAAAATTATTTCATTAGCACTTGTCACAAATGTATTAGGACATCATATTCCTATGAAAGACATCTGTGCCTATGCGCATCAACATGGTATTATCGTTGTTGGTGATGGTGCACAAAGTGTCCCTCATGAAGTAACAGATGTTCAAGATTTGGATGTCGATTTCTTAGCGTTTTCTGGACATAAGATGTGCGGTCCTACTGGGATTGGTGTCTTATACGGGAAATATGATTTATTAAATAAAATGAATCCAACACGTTTAGGTGGTGGATCAAATACACGTTATAATAGTTGTGGGATTGTTTCATTAAAGAAACCTCCATATCGCTTTGAATCTGGAACACCTCATATTGAGGGAGCAGTCGGACTCGGTAAAGCGTGCGAATATCTTCAATCTATTGGTTTACAAGAGATTTATGATTATGAACAACAATTAAGAGCGTATGCAATAGAAAAACTAAAAACAATTGATCAAGTTGAAATCTATAATGAAACATCAACAGGAGCAATTGCGTTTAATATAAAGGGTGTCTTTTCTCAAGATGGTGCAAGTTTATTTAATAAATACGGCATTGCTGTGAGAGCGGGACAACATTGTGCTAAGATATTGGATGAATATCTTGGTGTCAATACAACATTAAGAGTATCGTTCTATTTCTATAATACTTATGAAGAAATAGATCAATTTATAGATGTTTGTAAGAAAGGAGATGACTTCTTAGATGCCTTCTTTTAATGACCCACAAATCTTAAGAGAAATTATCATGGATCATTATGATGCACCACGTAACCGTGGATTGATTGATGATGACTCTTATATCAAAATTAATATGAACTCAGATACTTGTATTGATAATTTAGATATACAAGTCAAATTAAATGGAGATCATATTGAAGATTTAAAATATGATGGAGAAGCATGTGCCATATGTACAGCCTCAACATCAATTATGAGTGAACTTGTGATTGGAAAAACAATCAAAGAAGCACGTCATATTATTGAAAACTATACAAATATGATTTATGAAAAAGACTATGATGCTGATCTTCTAGAAGAAGCAATCGCTTTTCAAAATACTTATAAACAAGCAAATCGTATTAAATGTGCAACATTAGGATGGACTGGCCTAACTCGCATATTAGATGAAAGCGAGGGGTAATATGTCAGACGAATTAAAATTTGATTTTCAATCAATAGATTATGATTTTATTGATGAAGATAAAGCAGTATTTAAAACAGAAAAAGGAATCAACGCTGATGTTGTTAGAGAAATTTCAAAGATTAAGAACGAACCAGAATGGATGTTAGAATATCGTTTAAAATCATTAGAACATTTCTTAAATCAACCTTTACCTTCATGGGGTGTTGATTTATCAAATATGGATTTTGGAGATTATACATACTATAGCCGTCCAAGTCACGATAAAACAGACAAATGGGAAGAAGTGCCTGAAACAATTAAAGATACATTTGATAAACTTGGAATCCCTGAAGCTGAACAACACTTTTTAGCAGGTGTTTCAACTCAGTATGAATCAGAAGTTGTCTATCACAATATGTTAGATGAAGTTAAAGAAAAGGGTGTTATTTTCTTAGATATTGATAGTGGATTAAGAGAATGTCCGGAAATCTTTAAAAAATACTTTGATACAGTTATTCCATACCATGACAACAAATTCTCTGCATTAAATGGTGCAGTTTGGTCAGGAGGTTCATTTATTTATGTCCCTCCAGGTGTGACATTAGAAAAACCATTACAATCATATTTTAGAATCAATTCTGAAAGAATGGCTCAATTTGAAAGAACGTTAATTATCGTAGATAAAGGTAGTGATATTCACTATGTAGAAGGTTGTACAGCGCCTTCGTACCAAAAGGATTCATTACATGCTGGTGTGGTTGAAATTGTTGTCTTAGAAGGGGCAAAATGCCGTTATACGACAATTCAAAACTGGTCTAAAAATATATATAACCTTGTTACACAACGTGCGAAAGTTTATAAAAATGGGTCTATGGAATGGGTAGATGGTAATATAGGATCACTCGCGACAATGAAATACCCAACTTGTGTTCTTGCAGAAGAAGGTGCAAAGGGAACTTGTATTACAATTGCAGTTGCTGATGAAGGACAAATACTAGATTCAGGGTCTAAGATGATCCATCTTGCACCAAATACATCGAGTCAAATCATTTCTAAATCGATTTCAAGATGTGGTGGTAAGGTCAATTATCGCGGTATGGTTCAACATGGTAAGAATGCATACAACTCAAAAAGTAAAGTTGAATGTGATACATTGATCTTAGATCAACTCTCAACGAGTGACACAGTACCAATTAATATAATGAGAAACAATGATTCAATTATTGAACATGAAGCGACTGTTTCTAAAGTTTCAGAGGAACAACTATTCTATCTTATGAGTCGTGGATTAACACAAGCTCAAGCAACAGAAATGATCGTTATGGGATTCATTGAACCATTCTCAAAAGAACTTCCAATGGAGTATGCAGTTGAATTAAATCAATTATTAAAATTAGATTTTGGTGACCAAGGAATTGGATAAACAAACAATTCGAAAAGAGATGAAAGAAAAACGTCTCTTACTCGATCACCATCTTTATAGACAGATGAGCCAAGACATTTCAAATAAGGTTTTGGCTCATCATCATATTCAAACTGCAAAAATAATCGCTATTTATGCCTCTTTAGATAAAGAAGTGAGAACAGATGAATTAATTGAAACACTATTGCTTAATCATCGTGTTGTTTTACCAAGAGTAAAAAACAACACAATGGAATTCATTGAAATTAAACAATTAAGTGATTTAGAAGTCGGTCATTTTGGTGTAAGAGAGCCTAGGGGTATTTCTACTCTATCACCCACTGACATCGATGTTATGATTGTTCCTTTACTTGCTTTTGACGCAAAAAAATACCGCGTAGGATACGGTAAAGGCTATTATGATCGTTATCTTAGTCAAGATAATCAGATTTATACAATTGGATTAGGATTTACATTTCAAGAGGTGGAAAGTATTGATCATGATCACTATGATATTCCTCTTGATGAGATAATGTGCGAATAACATACATTGTATGTTATTTTTTTTTTATCTTTTCATATAGTATAGTGGTGAAGAAAATGAAAAAATGGCTGATTTTGTTGCTTTGTATATCGCTCTTTTTTGTGGTAGGGTATGGGGCGTTATATATAAAAATGATACCAACTATCAAACAATATGGAATTATGGAGATTGAAAGATTAAATCAGCTTATTTTCACACACAGCTATTTTACTGATCAATCTCAATATAAAGAACTCGTTATTATAGAAAGAAATGAAAATGGTGAAATTCAGTTAATTGATTTTGATATGGTCAAAATTAATGAAGTATCGACTGCAATGGCAATGGATATTGAAAACACCTATGGTGCAATAGAAGAAGGTAGGTATATCGCAAAAGATACAACATATTATGAAAGAAGACTCGCTAGTATATCTGATACAGGTATTATTGCATCGATACCGATGACAACGATGTTAAACTTTCCTTATTTGGGGTTTGTCAGTCCAAAAGTAAATATAGCCTATAAACATCTCGCAAGTGTGAGTAACCGTATAGTGAAAAGCGTAGAAAATTACGGGGTCAATCATGTCATGATTGAACTTTCTATTGAAATTCATTTACAAATTGCGATGGTTTATCCGTTATTTGAGGAAATTCATCAACAAGTGATTAAGGTCCCAATCTTATTAGAAATATTCCAAGGTCAAGTTCCATCTGTTTACTTTGCATCATAGAAAGAGGAGATTTATGAGAAATTTATTACGCTTATATTATGGTATTGATTACCAGATCCAAGAATGTGGGTACTTTATTTATAATGGACAGCGATTTTATTTAATGTCGATTCAAGACAATCAACAATTCTTTGAAATTTATCGAGTATATCATTATCTCATGAGTACAATTCATATCAACGGTTATACAATTGTTCAAAATGTACACAATCAATACGTTTCTAATGGATTTGTATTACTCATGTACCACGTGGAAGAATTTGACCTTGCCACTTATATCACTTCAAGTTTAAAAACTCAAATGCCATTTAAAATGAAAGTCAGAACTATAAAAGAACAATGGATTGAAAAAATTGACTGTGTCAGAGCGAAAACAAAAGAATTTGCCTATAGTTTTCGTTTTGATCAAGACATCTTATCATGTATCTATTACTATACTGGTCTCGCTGAAAATTGTATAACAATACTCAATGAGATCTTAGCGGTCCAAGATGATGTTGAATTTAGCATTTATTTATCATTGGATAAAGTTGTTGATAATGTTGCTTATGAACTCTTAAACCCTGCAAATTATACATTTTCAACAAGAGAAAGACACTTAGTATGTTTACTAGACAGTCATCTTCTTACACTCACTAATATTGAAGAACTCATAACAAATCGTTACTTTGATGTTTACGAGATGATCTACCTATATGCTCGTTATCTCTATCCTAGTGAATTCTTTAATATCATTATGTGTTCACAAGATATTAATTTAGAAGTGAGACCTTATTTAGAAAACGTGAATAGAAGACAAGCCCAATATTTAGAAATCTATAACTGCTTATCTCAATATGTACAGCTTCCTAAAATGAGTTGGCTTAACCAATCAAATATGTTATAATATAAATAATATACTTGAAGGGACTGAGAATATGGATTTAGAAACAAGAATACTAACTGAAGAGTTAAGCCGGGACATACTTCTTCAATTAAAAGAGAATATCGATTCATATCCTAATATTATTCATAATGAAAGCATTGAGCAAAAATTAAAAGAAGGTTTATCACATAGTGATCCAAAGATCAGAAAAAATTGCGCTCTATTATTAGGGCGTTTTTCTGGTGTGGGTCAATTCTTATTAGATGCCTACTTTAAAGAAGAAACTGATTTTGTTAAGGAAGCTTATCTAAAAGCTTACGTACCCCACTTATCAAAAGAAGATGCAACATTAATAAAGGATATTTATGAAAATTTATCATTAAATAAGGATGTTAATCAAAAGCATATCCAAGCGCAATTAAGGGTATTATCGCCATTAGTCGCAAAGGTGACTCCACAAAAAAGAAAAGTCGTTAAACTGGTACACGAACCAATTGATGTTGTCTTAACAACATTACCATATTATCAATTCTTATTGATAGAACATTTACAATCATTTTTACATAAACCGGTGACACAAGGTGTCTTGGTAAGAACAACATCTATTTATGATATTTTAAATCTAAGAGTGTATAAAGATTTACTTATTCCTGTTCCAAAAGCAATGAATTTGAATATGGATGTTCAATCTATTACAAAAGGATTAGAACAATCAGGATTGCAATCTTTATTAACAAAACTGTATGGTGAAAACCTTAGGTTTTCATTCCGTTTAGTAGATGTTTTAAGAAGAAAGGATCCTCAATTAATTAGAAAAGTCTCTGATCAATTGTTAGTTTCATTTCCAACAATGTTGTTACAAACAACAAAAAGAGAAGATATTGAAATTATTTTAAAAGAAGTGAATCCAGGAAAAGTGAATGTTTATATTAAACCTTTAGATTTGGTTTCACATCGTTTTGATTATCGTAAAGAAGTCATTTCAACATCTTTACAACCTTATGTTGCTGCTTCATTAGTGCAACTTGCAAAACCATATTTAACAGAAGATGCATCAGTACTCGATCCTTTCTGTGGAAGTGGAACACTTTTAATTGAAAAGAACATTCAATGTCCTTCTCATTTCTGTATGGGTGTTGATGTTTATCAAGATGGAATTAATATCGCTAAAAGAAATACAAAACTTGCGAAACAACATATTCACTATGTTCATAAAGATGCATTGCGTTTTGTTCATAATGAAATGTTTGATGAAATCATTACAGATATGCCAACATTAGCACAAGTTACTGATGAGGACCATTTAGCAGAAATTTATAATCGTTTCTTTATGAGATTACCTCGACTTGTTAAACCAGAAGGTTATGTCTTTATCTATACAAGTGAAATATCATTAATAAGAAAGAATTTAAGACTTCATAGTGGATATATCACTTTAGAAGAACATTATGATATTCCAAGAGGAAAGAATATGTTCTATTTCTTCATTATGAAAATGAAGTAGGTGATCATATGACAATTAAAGAAGTATCAACAATGTTTGATTTAACAGCTGATACACTCCGTTATTATGAAAAAATGGGGTTATTAGATCCTGTGAAACGAACAAGCAGCGGGATTCGTGATTATCAGGAATCTGATCTTAGACGTATTCGATTTATCAAATGTATGAGATCATCAGGGTTAAGTATAGAGAGAATATTAAAATATATTGATTTATATAGACAAGGTCCTGAAACAATGATTGAGAGAAAAGATATATTGTTAACACAAAAAGAACGTATCTTAGAACAAATGCAAGATTTAGAAAAGACATTAGATGTTTTACTTAATAAAATAGAATATTATGATCAAGTTATTGTCCAACAAGAACTAGGTCAGAGTGTAGAAAAAGAACCAGTTTTAGAAAATTGATTCTTTTTTTCTTGACCTAAATCTAAGTTTAGGTATTAGTATATATCTAGAGAAAAGGAGAATTTTATGGATAAATATTATATAGCAAATTTAGATAAGGGCATTATAAGAGAGCATGTCTCTTATAAAAATAGATATGGAATGATGATCAGCGGAGATTTATACTCTAGTGAATCAATTCAAGGGACAAAGAATAATCCAGCGATTATAGTTGGAGCACCATACGGTGGAGTTAAAGAACAGGGACCTTGTGTATATGCGAATGAACTCGCAAAAAAAGGTTTCGTCGTTTTAACATTTGATCAGTCATTTATGGGTGAATCGAGCGGGGAACCTCGTCATGTCTCATCACCAGATATATTCAGTGAAAACTTTAGTGCAGGTGTTGACTATTTAGGATGTCATAAACTTGTAGGACGTGAAAGAATTGGAGCCATTGGGATTTGTGGTAGTGGTGGATTTGCATTGAATGCTGCACAAGGGGATACCCGTATCAAAGCCATCGCAACTGCAAGTATGTATGATATGAGTAAGGCAGTGAGACTCGGTGTTAGTGAATCAGAGTTATTAAAAATGAAGGACAGTTTATCACGCCAACGTTACGTAGATTTTGAAAATGATAAACCAGAATTTATTCCAATGTTTCAAGAAACACCATTAGACTCACTTCCTAGCGGTATTGATGAAGTCGCAGCAGAATGGTTAAGATTCTACGCTGTGAAAAGAGGACATCACCCTCATGCAAGAGGTGGATTCACAACGACAAGTGCTCTTGCATTATTAAACACCCAATTACTCGCTCATATTAAAGAAATATCACCAAGACCAATATTATTTATCGTAGGAGATCATGCACATTCAAAATTCTTTAGTGAAGATGCTTATGAAGATGCATTAGAACCAAAGGAACTCTATGTTGTCAATGATGCTGAACATATTGACTTATATGATAGAGTCGATAGAATACCTTTTGATAAATTAGGATCATTCTTTAATCAATATTTATAGAACATCTTTGATGTTCTTTTTTATTTCATTTCATAAAAATACTGAAATAACCTTGACTTAGAGTTAACTCTAAGTGATATCCTAGATGTGGAGGTGTTGATGATGAAAAAAATATTAGTGATTTCTTCCTCACCAAGAAGCGGTGGGAATTCAGATGTACTGTGTGATCAATTTATAAAAGGAGCAAGTGAAAATGGACATAGCGTCAAGAAAGTTTTCTTGCAGAAAGAAAAACTCAATTATTGTCTAGCTTGCTATAAATGTCGTGAGACAGAAAGATGTATTCATAAAGATTCAATGAATGATATTATTGATATGATGGTAGAAGCTGATGTTATTGTATTGGCGTCACCAGTTTACTTCTATACAATAGATGGGCAAATGAAAGTGTTTATAGATAGATGTTTACCGAAGTATTTACAAATGAATAATAAAGAATTCTATTTTATTGTGACTGCTGCAGATGATTCAATCCCAGCAATGAATAGAACAATAGAATGCTTGAGAGGGTTCTTAGATTGTTTAGAAAATCCAATAGAAAAAGGTATTATCTATGGCGTTGGTGCATGGGAAAAAGATGATGTGTTAGACTTACCTGTATTTGATCTCGCTTATAGAATGGGAAAAGAGGTATAAATATGGCATTAAGTCAAAAGGCACTTGAGTATCATGTAAAAATGTTTCCACATTATGAATCATCTTTAATGCAAAGTGATCCTGAGTTTGTTGAACTCTTTGATAATTTTGCGTTTGATGAAGTCATTGAAAAATCAATACTTGATGGAAGAATGAGATTTATCTGTATCTTATCAATACTGCTCGGCAGTCAATCAATAGATGAATTTATCACTATGGTTTCACCAGCTATGGAATTTGGTGTGACACCAGTAGAGATTAAAGAAGTGATTTATCAATCAGTAGCTTATTTAGGGTTTGGTAGAGTCTCTCCCTTTTTAAAAGCAGTCAATCAATTGTTTGAATTAAGAGGTATTGTTTTACCACTTAAAGGACAAAAGACAACCACTATAGAAACACGATTAAAGAAAGGTGAAGAAGCACAAGTTAACATATTTGGTGAACATATGTTAGGTTTTTCAACAAGAGGTAAAGAAGATATGAGGCATATCAATTATTTCTTAACGAGTCAGTGTTTTGGTGATTATTATACAAGAAAAGGGTTGAATTATAAGGAAAGAGAAATGATTACATTTTGTTTCCTATACGCCCAAGGGGATTGTGTTCCTCAACTTAAGAGTCACATAAGTGCAAATATAAACTGTGGAACAACGAGAGCAGAACTGATAGATATCATTACACAAGGTATACCATACATTGGTTACCCTAGAACGCTTAATGCACTTGCGTGTATTGAAGCAGTAACAAAAGGAGAATAATATGAAAAAATTAGGTTTTGGATTTATGCGTTTACCATTATTAAATGAAGAAGATCGTACTTCGATAGATTATCAACAAGTCAACGATATGGTAGATTATTTTATAGATCACGGTTTTACTTATTTTGATACAGCAAGACCATATCATAATGGATTTAGCGAAAAAGCGATAGGTCAATGTTTATCAAGTCGTTATCCTAGAGAATCATTTTTTCTAACAACTAAGATGACTATGGGTCTTGTACAAAAAGAAGAAGATCTAGAAACAGTCTTTAATGATCAATTGAAAGTGTGCGGTGTTGATTACTTTGATAATTATTTGGTTCATAATATGGGTGTAACCAATTACCAAAAAGCAACACGTTTAAAGATTTTTGAATTCGTTAAAAGAAAAAAAGAAGAAGGATATATTAAAGAGATGGGATTTTCATTTCATGATGGACCTGAGTTATTAGAACAAATATTAAATGACCATCCTTATGTTGATTATGTCCAATTACAAATCAATTATATTGACTGGTTAAGCGAAGGGATACAATCAAAAAAATGTTATGATATCGCAAGACAACATGGTAAAAAAGTCATTGTTATGGAACCAATAAAAGGTGGTATGTTAGCATCACTACCAAGTGATGCAGAAGCATTATTTAAAAACATAAATCCTGATTTATCAATCGCATCATGGGCGATTCGTTTTGTCGCAAGTTTAGAAGGTGTAAATTGTGTATTGAGCGGAATGAGTGATTTTGATCAACTTAAAGATAATGTTTCTTATATGGAAAACTTCATACCAATGAATGAAGAGGAATTAAAATGTATTGATCACGCAACAAATATTATACAATCATCAATATCAATTCCTTGTACTGCATGTGAATATTGCGTGAAAGGATGCCCAAAAAATATTCCTATTCCTCAATACTTTTCTTTATATAATACAGAAAAAAGATTTGAAAAGGGGTACTTTTCTACGCAAGCTGTATATTATAATAATATGATACAAAAATACGGTAAGGCAAGTGATTGCATAAGTTGTGGTCAATGTGTTCGTGCATGTCCACAACATATCAAAATTATTGAAGCTTTAAAAGATGTTGCAGCAACATTTGAATAAGTTCCAATAATTGGTTGACAATATAGTGTTACCGTGATAATATATTATCCATATAAACCAATGACGTGGAGATAAAAATAGATCGTGCACTACTAGAGAGCTTGGATGGTGGAAACAAGCAGAACGCAGCCTATTAAATGGACCACCGAGGGCAAAGTGAAAAGGCAACTGAGTATCCTTTGACGTCACACTCGCGTAAGAAGTGAAGAATGTGATAGCATTCTATAAGAGCATGGAAACATGAAACAAGGTGGCACCGCGGTTATGATCGTCCTTGACAGAATTTTTTCTGTCGGGACGTTTTTTTATACAAAAAGGGGGAATGTATATGATTTATCCAACATTAGAGAAAATCAAAAGCGTTGAGGGGTTAGAAAACTATGATATTGTACCACTGATGAAAGAAATATATAGTGATGCATTAACACCAATAGAAGTTATGAGAATATTAAAGAAACAAAGTCTACATTGTTTCTTACTCGAAAGTGTTGAAGATTCAAAGAATTGGGGACGTTACACATTCTTAGGATATCAACCTAAAAGTGAAATTGTATGTCATAATGGGGTCTTAACAATAGATGGCGTACAACAAAATGTAAAACATCCTAAACTGGCATTTAGAAAGATATTAGAAGGATACAAAAGTTGTCCAATTGAAAACCTACCATCTTTTACTGGAGGGTTAGTCGGATACTTTGGATACGATTATATGAAATATAGTGAGCCAACTTTATCATTAACGAGTGAAGATAACGAAGGATTTCATGATGTTGATTTAATGTTATTTGATGAAGTGATCTGTTTTGATAATTTTGAACAAAAGATCAAAATCATAGTCAATATATCATTGAATGATTTAGAACTTAATTATCAAGAAGGGATCAACAGGCTCAATGAAATCATTTCAATATTACAAAGAGGAGAAAAAGCAAAGATAGAACCTTTAGAACTCAAAAGTGAATTTAAAGCATTGTTTAGTGAGAACGAGTATTGTGAGATGGTGAAACGTGCAAAACATCATATTGTTGAAGGTGATATCTTCCAAGTTGTTTTATCAAACAGAATAGAAGCATCAGCGAAAGGAAGTTTATTTGATGTCTATAGAATGTTAAGAATCAGTAATCCTTCACCTTATATGTTTTATTTCTCGAGTGATTCTTTAGAACTTGCTGGTGCGTCTCCAGAGACTCTTGTGAAAAAGCAGGGACGAGTTGCCTATACTTACCCTCTCGCTGGTACACGACCAAGAGGGAATACGAAAGAAGAGGATGATGCTTTAGAAAAAGAGTTGTTATCAGATGAGAAAGAATTGGCTGAACACAATATGCTTGTTGATTTAGGAAGAAATGATCTCGGTAGAATCTGTGAATTTGGAAAGGTGAGTGTTGAAGAATACATGAAGGTTGTTAAGTATTCTCATGTTATGCATATAGGTTCAACGGTAAGAGGTATCGTTAGGGAAGATAAAGATGCATTTGACGCAATTGATGCAATTCTACCTGCTGGAACACTTTCGGGTGCACCCAAAATAAAAGCCATGGAAATAATAGATCAACTTGAAAATAATAAACGTGGTGTCTATGGTGGCGCTATTGGTTATATTGATTTTACAGGGAATTTAGATACATGTATTGCGATTCGTTTGGTTTATAAAAAGAATGACAAATTGTTTGTAAGAAGTGGTGCAGGGATTGTCTATGATAGTGTACCAAAAACGGAATACCAAGAATGTATCAATAAAGCAAAAGCAGTTATGTTGTCTATAGAAAAAGTAAATGGGGGAATGAGTTTATGATTTTGTTAATTGATAATTATGACAGTTTTGCATACAATCTCTATCAATTGGTTGGATCAATTCATCCAGATATTAAGGTGATTAGAAATGATGAAATGACAATAGAAGAGATAGAATTGTTATCACCATCACACATCATTTTATCACCTGGTCCAGGAAGACCAAGTGACGCAGGCATTATTGAGGATGTCGTGAGACATTTCTATAAAGATATACCTATACTCGGTGTCTGTTTAGGACATCAAGCGATTATTGAAGCGTTTGGTGGGGTTGTGACTTATGCAAAAGAATTGATGCATGGGAAATCATCAACAATGATTAAAGAATATGATTCAATCTTATTTAATGGTGTGAATGATTTTACCATTGCTAGATATCATTCACTTGCTGGACAAAGGGAAACACTGAATCAAGACTTACGCGTTAGCGGTGTGAGTGAAGATGGTGAAATTATGGCGATTGAACATAAGGAATACCCACTTTATGGGTTACAGTTTCACCCAGAATCAATACTCACTAAAGAGGGATATAAAATGTTAGAAAACTTTATTAACGGAGGGATATTATGATTAAAGAAGCGATTATTCAATTGTCTAAAAAACAAGACTTAACTAGTCTACAGGCAAAAGCTTGTATGAATGAAATTATGAGTGGACAAGCCACTCCAGTACAGATGAGTGCTTATTTGACAGCACTGAGTTTAAAAGGGGAAACGATTGATGAGATCACAGGATCTGCATCTGGCATGAGAGAACATTGTATCAAATTACTACATGACCAAGATGTTTTAGAAATTGTAGGAACTGGTGGGGACGGTTCAAATTCATTTAATATTTCAACAACATCTTCTATTGTTATTGCATCAGCTGGTGTTCCGGTCGCTAAACACGGGAATAGAGCAGCAAGTTCTAAATCAGGTGCTGCAGATGTATTAGAGGCCTTAGGGGTAGATATTACGATTTCACCAGAGAGAAGTGCAGAATTGTTAAAGAAGATTAATATTTGTTTCTTATTTGCACAAAACTATCATATTGCGATGAAATATATAGCACCAGTGAGAAAAGAATTGGGAATAAGAACAGTGTTCAATATTCTTGGACCATTGACAAATCCGGCTGGAGCTTCAATGCAATTAATGGGTGTCTATGATGAATCACTTGTTAAACCACTTGCAGAAGTCCTTAAAAACTTAGGAGTTAAAAAAGCGATGGTTGTCTATGGACAGGACAGTTTAGATGAAATCTCATTATCAGCACCAACATCAGTATGTGAAATCAAAGATGGTGAACTGATTGAGTACGTTATTCAACCAGAGGACTTTGGACTTACACGTTGTCAAAAAGAAGATCTCACTGGAGGAACACCTCAGGAGAATGCACAGATTACTCTTGATATTTTAAATGGAGTCAAAGGTCCAAAACGTGACGCTGTTGTGATCAACGCAGGAGCAGCGTTATATATTGCAGGAAAAACAAATTCAATATTAGAAGGTGTTCAACTGGTCCAAGCTTTACTTGATCAAGGAACCGCAAAGGCTAAATTAGATGAATTTATAAAGGAAAGTCATTATGATCCTCGATAAAATTATTCAAAAAACAAAAGAACGCGTTGAAAATGAAAAACAAGTGATCTCTTATGACAAAATGAAAGGCATGGCATTATCTATGCCTTTAAAGAAAGATTTTCCTTTCTATCATAATCTTAAATCAAGTGAGTTATCGTATATACTTGAAGTCAAAAAAGCCTCTCCATCAAAGGGATTGATATCGAAAGATTTCGATTATATTTCAATAGCGAAAGATTATGAAAGACTAAACGCTGCAGGTATTTCAGTGCTTTGTGAACCAGATTTCTTTTTAGGAAGTATAGATTATTTAAAAGAAATATCAAAAGCTGTTCATACGCCATTATTAAGAAAAGATTTTATTATAGATGATTATATGATATATCAAGCGAAGGTTTATGGAGCGAGTGCAATATTACTCATCTGTCGTATTCTTTCATTAGAGACATTAAAATCATATATAGATTTAGCGCATGATCTTGGATTAGATGTATTAGTAGAAGCGCATAACGAAGATGAAATAAGAATGGCTATTGAAGCAGGAGCGCGGATCATTGGAGTCAATAATAGAGATTTATCAACATTCCATGTTGATATCATGCATTCCATTGCATTAAGAAAGATTGTGCCAGAAGATATTCTATTTGTATCTGAGAGCGGAATAGAAACACATGATGATATTGTGAGATTACATGAACATAAGATCGACGCTGTTTTGATTGGTGAAACAGTGATGAAAGCTAAAAACAAAGAACAAGTCATGGCTATGTTAAGAGGTGATCTATGTTAATTAAAATTTGTGGCTTATTTAAAAATCAAGATATAGATTATGTTAATGAAGCTTTGCCTGATTTTGTTGGATTTGTCTTTACAAAAAGTAAAAGACAAATTGGAATGAAAGAAGCATTATATTTTAAACAACGATTAAATTCGTCAATTCAAACAGTTGGCGTCTTTGTTAATCAAGAGATATCAACAATTAAAGCAATTGTTGATATGGGTCTCATTGATTATATACAATTACATGGTCAAGAATCATTAGATTATATAAAACTATTAAAAGAAAAAATTAATAAACCAATTATAAAAGCAATCACAATTGATAAAATCGATACAATCAAAGAATATGTTGGTTTTGTTGATTGTTATTTGATAGATGGACCACGTCCAGGGAGTGGTGAAACTTATGATTGGAATTTGTTAAAAGGTATAACAGAGCGTTTCTTTCTCGCCGGTGGAATCAATCAAGATAATATACAAGAAGCCTGTTTAACGGGGTGTATTGGAATTGATATAAGCAGTGGTGTAGAAACAAATGGTGTTAAAGATATCAATAAAATTAAACATATTGTGGGGGTAGTGAGAAATGCAAAAGGGTAGATATGGAATACATGGGGGTCAATACATTCCTGAAACATTAATGAGTGAAATTCAAAATGTTGAAAAGATGTATGAATTTTATAAAAATGATCCTGAATTTAATGAGGAATTAAATCAATTATTAAAAGAATATGCAGGAAGACCTTCGTTACTTTATTATGCTGATAAAATGACAAAGGATTTAGGTGGCGCAAAAATATATTTGAAACGTGAAGATTTAAATCATACAGGATCACATAAAATCAATAACGTATTAGGTCAAGTTCTTATGGCTAAGAAGATGGGGAAAACAAGAGTCATTGCAGAAACGGGTGCAGGACAACATGGTGTTGCGACAGCGACAGCTGCAGCTCTCCTTGGATTAGAATGTGAAATCTTTATGGGAAAAGAAGATACTGATCGACAAGCACTCAATGTCTATAGGATGGAACTACTAGGTTCAAAGGTGCATAGTGTGACAAGTGGAACGATGACTTTAAAAGATGCAGTTAATGAAACAATGAGAGAATGGACGAAAAGAGTTCATGATACGCATTATGTCCTTGGTTCAGTGATGGGACCACATCCATTTCCTTTAATCGTAAGAGATTTTCAAAGTGTCATTTCAAAAGAAGCGAGAGAACAAGTATTAGAATATGAGAATAAACTTCCTGCAGCTGTCATTGCCTGTGTTGGTGGTGGAAGTAATGCGATGGGGATGTTCTATAATTTCATAGAAGATGAAACAGTAGAACTTATCGGTTGTGAAGCAGCAGGTAAGGGTATTGATACAGCACTTCACGCTGCGACAATCGCTAAAGGGGAACTTGGCATCTTTCATGGGATGAAATCGTATTTCTGTCAAGATGAGTACGGTCAAATAGCACCTGTATACTCTATATCTGCTGGATTAGATTATCCAGGTATTGGTCCAGAACATGCTCATCTTCATGATATCAAGCGTGCAACATACGTCCCGGTTACAGATGATGAAGCAGTAGACGCTTTTGAATATCTTGCTAGAACTGAAGGGATTATTTGTGCTATAGAAAGTGCACACGCTATTGCTCATGTAAGAAAGATTGCACACAATTATTCAAAGGATGATTCAATCATCGTCTGTTTATCAGGAAGAGGCGATAAAGATGTTGCAGCCATTGCACGATACAAGGGGGTAAATATCAATGAGTAATATCAATAAGGCATTTGAAAATAAAAAAGCCTTTATAGGCTTCCTGACAGCTGGAGATCCATGCTTTGATAAAACTGTAGAATTTATATTAGACATGGAGAAAGCTGGATGTACATTAATAGAAATTGGTATTCCGTTTAGTGATCCAATTGCTGAAGGACCAGTTATTCAAGAAGCAAATCTTAGAGCATTGGCTAAGGGTATGACTACAGACAAATGCTTTGAACTTGTACAAGAAGTGAGAAAACATTCTCAAATTCCACTCGTTTTCTTAACGTATCTTAATCCTGTTTATCATTATGGTTATGAATCGTTCTTTAAGAAATCAAAGGAAGTCGGATTAGATGGTATTATTATTCCTGATCTTCCTTATGAAGAAAGAGATGAAGTGAATGATGTTTGTACACTTTATGATATAGATCTCATTACACTTATAGCACCTACATCAATAGAAAGAGTCAAAATGTTAAGTGAAAACGCAAAAGGATTTATCTATCTTGTTTCATCTATGGGGGTAACGGGTACACGTTCAACTATAGAAACTGATTTAGAAGGATTGATAACAGAAATAAGAAGTGTCACAAATACACCTATTGCAGTCGGGTTTGGTATTCATACACAAGAACAAGTTCAAAAATATTCATCACTTGCGGATGGCGTTATTGTCGGTAGTGCTATAGTGAAGATCATTGCAGAACATGGTGAAGAATCATCTGATATTTTGAAGGACTATATAGGAAATTTAGTGAAAATTAAGTAAGTAAAATATTTGTTAATTTCTCATAATTTATGATTTATTGTTTGTATATAGGAGAAATAAAAAGGGCTAAGCCCTTTTTTTATGTCGAATCATTAATATTATTATGTTTAATAAAAGTTTATTAGGACATATTAATGTTAGGAGGGATACCTATGGTATTACATAATTTAATTAATCGTATTGAGCATTTTGAATTACAATGTATTTTATTAGAAAACGATTTAAGAGAAATAAGAGTTTTTCATAGGCAACTGATGAAGATCAATGAAAAGATTTTGTATCATACGTTGGTGAAAAATATCTTTGAATCAATGGCTTTGTTTTTGTTCTTCTTTGCATTCATGACATACATAAATGGAACCAGTAACCCACTTATAATTGACTTTAGTATTCAATTAGGCTGTTTATTTGGCGTACTCTTCTATTGTACAAAATCTTCATATCTTAAATATAGATATAATAGATTGACAGAAGAAAAGAAACAAATCGAAACTGAAACAATGAGTCGTATCAGACATATCGTACGTTATAACGAAGATTGTGACCTTAATATTCCGGCAAAATATTGGGCACCTGATATTATGAGAAAACTCCGTTTGTATCTTGCGCTATCACTCGCTAAAACTGTGCCTGAAGCTTTAGTGATGATTAATAATGATACAGATGATCTTATTATCGAAGAATTAGAAAAAGAGGAACTTGATGTTTCATTACAGACAGTATAAGGAGTTATATAATGGATAGACAAGAAGCAATTAGACGTCTTATAGAAGCACAATATTCATGTGAAAGAATAGAATCAATGTTTAATCAACTCGATCGACAACAGTTGGTAGCACAGAGATTACAAGCAAATATATATAAGACCAGTCTATTAAAAGTCTATTTAAGAACATTATGGTTGATTGTTGCTTATCTATTAATAATGGCTATGTTTGATCCTATGTTAAAGACAGATATATTACCCGCAACGTTTCTCTTCTTTTACTTAGGGGCGACACTTTATTACTACGTTAAAAAAACGTGTAGAACATTAGCCTATGAGGAGGCAATAAAGAAATATAATGAACTTAGCCTATCTCACCAAAAAAGTATTACGACTATACTGAACCAAAACAAAGATAATTTTGCATTACTCCCTTCAGATTATTGGTACTCATTAGCGATTAAAACAATTATTAAGTATTTACGAGAAGGACGTGCATCATCAATGCCTGATGCTTTAAATCTCTATGATGAACAACTTCATAGATGGCGAATGGAAGATTCATTGAATCAGGCAGAGATGTATTCACATCACTATCAAAACTATTATGATCATATAGAAAGAGTATTAAGTCTAACTTAATAGAAGAAAGATTCTTTATTCGTTAAAGAATCTTTTTTATTGGTATACTTATAAAGGTGATCATATGAAATATATATCCATGTATAAAATACATTTTACACAATCAGATAAAAGTGAATCAATATATAAGGAACGATATGATTCTCCTTCAACACTTCACTTTGATATATCTATCTTTCAACAAAAAACTTTTGTTGTCGTAACAAATGAAATGTTATCTTTAATAGAAGATATCTATTATTTAAATAATAAAGTTATAGAAAAAACAGTTATTAATAAAAAAGTGCCACCTTTAATTAGAGCGTCATTTGTTAAATATGCATTAATAGATGAGTTACGAATGTCTAATGAAATAGAAGGATTAACAAGTACAAGAAAAGAATTTAAAGATTTATTAAATGTATCACAACCAAAAAAATACTTTCGTTTTTATGGTTTGGTTAATAAATATAGACAATTAATTAAACAAAAGATTTATATAAAAGATGTTTATGAATTAAGAGCGTTATATGATAAAACATTACTTCAAGATGTTGAAAAAGAGAATAAACATAATATTCCTGATGGTGAAATATTTAGAAAAGAACAAGTTGAGATTGATTCAGGAACGAAGGTTATACATGAAGGTATAATGCCTGAAAAAGCAATTATAGACACAATGGATCAAGCATTAATTATATTAAATAATCAAGATATTTCATTATTGGTTCGGGTTGCTGTTTTTCATTATTTATTTGGTTATATTCATCCTTTTTATGATGGTAATGGGAGAATGGATCGTTTTATAAGTAGTGCTTATTTAAGGCATAAACTTGATATATTGAGTTCTTTACAATTATCGATATCATGTAAAGAAAATCAAAAACTATACTATGAAGCATTTAAAATAACAAATGATCCTAGGAATAAAGCTGACTTAACTTACTTTGTTCTTACATTTTTAGAAATATTGAAACAGGGGCTAGAATCATTAAATGAAACTATTGTAGAAACAATACAACAGTATCTCTATTACAATGATATAATTAAAACACTCTATACAAAAGAAAAACAATATCGTGTTATGGATGTTTTGTTACAAGCGACGCTCTTTGATAGTGATGGTATCACGATCAGTAATATTTGTGAATTAACACATATCTCACGGGTGACGCTTATCAAGTATTTTGCTTCAAAATCATTTGATTGTGTTGAAGTGAATACAGAACACAAATCATATTCATATTATATAAATTTGAATACGCTAGAAACACATAAGACTTAAATGATTAAGTCTTTTTTGTGATATAATGAATAGGAAAGAAGGGGTAATATGGTCATGTGGAACCCATGGCGGGGATGTCATAAATGCAGTGATGGATGTTTACATTGTTATATACATAAAGGTGACTCTAAAAGAGGAATAGATACAAATATAATTGTTAAGACAAAGGATTTTTATAAACCAATAGAAAAATATAAGAATGGAAACTATAAGGTGAAAAGCGGAATTGTTTATGTTTGTTTTTCATCAGATTTCTTTTTAGAAGATGCTGATTTATATAGAAAAGAGTGTTTTGAGATGATGAAAGAAAGAGATGATTTAACATTCATATTTCTAACAAAACGAATAGAAAGATTCAACGAGTGTATCCCTGATGATTGGGGTGAGGGGTATGATAATGTTGTTATTGGGTGTACTATAGAAAATCAAGAGAATGCAAATAGAAAACTTAAGTTCTTTTCAACATGTGCAATTCAACATAAATATATTATTGCTCAACCATTACTAGAAGATATAGATATAGAAGATTATCTAGAAGGTATTGAGTGTGTTGTTGTGGGAGGAGAATCTGATATTAATGGAAGAGTGCTCGATTATGACTGGGTAAAACATATTAAAAAACAATGCGAAAAACATCGTGTTTCATTTGAATTTAGGCAAGCAGCAACCCATTTTATAAAAGACCATAAACAATACTATGTCGCTACAAAAGACTTAACTAAGATTGCAAGAATCGCAAATTTAAATACGAAAGGATAAGTAAATATGGCTTACGATTACAAAAAAGAATACAAAGAATTATATAAACCAAAAACAAAACCACATATCATTCATGTTCCCGCTATGACATTTCTTGCAGTAAGTGGACAGGGAGATCCAAATACTGAAGGTGGAGATTATCAACAAGCAATAGAACTCTTATATGGTATAGCTTATACACTTAAAATGAGTTATAAAACTGATTATAAAATCAATGGCTTTTTTGAATACGTTGTTCCACCATTAGAAGGGTTTTGGTGGCAAGATGACACGCAAGGTGTTGATCTTACAAGAAAAAAAGATTTTAGATTTATATCTCTCATACGTCTACCAGATTTTATAACATATAAAGATTTTTTATGGGCAAAAGAAACAGCCTCAAAGAAAAAGAAAAAGGATTTTTCACGTGTAGATTATATAACTTATGATGAAGGTGTATGTGTTCAATGTATGCATCTTGGCCCTTTCAATAATGAAATAGAAACAGTAAATAAGATGCATGAGTTTATAAATGAACAACGATATGAATTAGATATTAATGATCATAGATATCATCATGAGATTTATTTGAGTGATCCTAGAAAATCAAATCCTGAAAAATTGAAAACGATAATAAGACATCCAATTGTAAAAAAACAATAAATAAGACGACGAAAAGCAATAATCAAAGTGAAAAAATTAGCGAATATATGTGAATAAACGAGAAATAATTATAAACGTATGTTATAATAAATCGTACGGGGGGGATTTTTATCAATTTTTTATCAATAAAAGAAAAACTATCAAAGATCAGTTATGGTGGGGAAAACCAAGCTTTTCTAGATAAATATAAAAAAGAAGTGAGAACATATAATATAAATCTTCTCTTTAATCTTTCACTTGTTACATTTATATCATTAGTAATCTATTGTTACATAGGATTAAAGGTTGAAATGTTTCACAACTTCGTGCCAGTTTATTACTCATTTATACTTGTCTTTGGGATCTTTTCATTATTACTTATGTATGAAAAGAAACACAATTTGCTAACATCTGAATCATTAATCTTTTTTTATCTTGCTTGTTTATTGACATTCTCGATTTTAATAGGGACATTATATGATTCTGATACATACGCAGTTATGTATTTGGTATTCTTATTAACTGCACCATTGTTATTTGTTGTTCCATTACATAGAATGTATTTATTCCTAATCATAATGACGATTATATTTAATGTTGTCTCATTTAATTATAAACCGTATGATATATTTATAATTGATTTATTTCATAGCAATACATGCCTCTTTGTCTCGTTATTTGTAGGTGGAAGTATATTGAAAACGAGAATATCAAATATAAAACAAACGAAATTATTAGAAAAATTAAGTGAAATAGATGCACTAACATCATTACCTAATAGAAGAAAATTACATGAGTTTTTAGAGGAACACTATGACAGACATTCTTCTGTCATTATAGTCATGTTAGATATTGATTTCTTTAAGAAATATAATGATTTATATGGACATCAACAAGGTGATTATGCATTAAAAGAAGTTGCCCGTATCTTAAAGAAACGATCAAAAGAATATGATTGGTTTTCTGCGAGATATGGAGGAGAAGAATTCGTTATTGTCAATATCGAACCTGATTATAGACTTTTCTTAGAGCGACTTAACCAAGTCTTAAGTGATATATATGGGCTTAAAATCCCACATGCCGGTTCAAATTATAAATTTATTACACTGAGTGCGGGATATTCTCGTAAAACAATGAGTGATGAACCTTATGATCGTATTCTTGAGAGAGCGGATCAAGCATTATATCAGGCAAAAGATAAGGGTAGAAATTGTATTGTTAATTATAAATATGATTAAGGCACAAAAGTGCCTTTTTTATTACTTATAATAGAAGCTGTTTATATAATAGTATAAGGGGGTTATTATGAAGAAAAACATAATTGTTCTATTTATATTATTTATTCTTACAGGGTGCTCATCACCATTTACATCTCGTGAAGTTGAAGATAGGATAAAGCAAGGTAATACAATAGATATAAAACAATATATCTCTTTTGAAGTTATGAATTTTAGACATCCAACTGAATCAATATCAAATCAAGCAAAGCATAAAATCAAAATAAAAAATATAACAAACACCCCTATATCATTAGAGATATTTATTACATGTCATGATGATATTAAGGAATATATTTACAATGATCATTTAGGGAATATTATAAATCATTCTTTAACATTAGAATCAAATCAAAATTGGATCATCAATTATGATTTTACTTTATTAGAAGATTATAAAGATTATTCACTTGGTGTAAAAAGTCTTATTAATGATTTGATATCTAAATCTTATTATAAATTAAAGATAAATGATGAGATTGTTTATTTTGAATATGATTTTCTCACAGATGAATTTAGAAGTGAGTAAAGACTATTGGTTAATAATACATTAATTTTTATGAAATAGAGTTTATAAAATTTAAAAGGTATTCAATAATACCTTTTTATATACAAAAAAACTTATACAAAGTATAAGTTAGATTTCATTGGAGCGGGTGATGGGAATCGAACCCACGTAGTCAGCTTGGAAGGCTGAAGTTCTACCATTGAACTACACCCGCATAGGGATATTAAATTTTAATTGGAGCGGGTGATGGGAATCGAACCCACGTAGTCAGCTTGGAAGGCTGAAGTTCTACCATTGAACTACACCCGCATAGGGATATTAAATTTTAATTGGAGCGGGTGATGGGAATCGAACCCACGTAGTCAGCTTGGAAGGCTGAAGTTCTACCATTGAACTACACCCGCATA
>CAMTOK010000023.1 GCA_947074115.1 uncultured Erysipelotrichaceae bacterium
CCTGTCGCAAGTCCCAAATTTGCTGTTGGATTATTTTTTACGATGTCTAACATAATTTCAGCAGCTTTTTGGCTAGCTTCTTCGTAATTTTTTGTAATAATAACTTTCATTTTTCTCCTCCTATAAACTATACCTATTATATACCATTATCTCCACATTTAAAAGGTAAATTTTCATAATATGAAAATTAAATAGGGTATAAATTTTTCATAATAATCTTTATTTTATGAGTGAAATAGGGTAAAATATCTTCTATATGGAGGTAGGTCAAATGACAATGATTAAAGGTATAGCGGCATCTAATGGTATAGCGATAGCTAAAGCGTATAAATTAGATATGCCAGACTTAACAGTCACAAAAGAAACAATTACTGATGTAGATGGAGAAATCAAAGTATTTAACGATGCTATTGAAGCAGTAAAGAAAGATTTAGAAGTCATTAAAGAAGCAGCAGTTAAAAATTTAAGTGAAGAAGAAGCAGCAATTTTTGATGCTCATGCACTTGTCTTAAGTGACCCTGAATTACAAAGTCAAGTTCAAGACAAAATTCGTAGTGAGTCAGTTTGTGCGGTTGGTGCATTAGAAGACGTAGCAAACATGTTTATTATGATGTTTGAAAGTATGGATGATGAATATTTTAGAGAAAGAGCAGCGGATATTCGTGATGTGTCAACTAGATTAATTGCGAACTTACTTGGTAAGGCTTTGCCTAACCCATCATTAATTAGCGAAGAAGTTGTTATAATCGCACACGATTTAACGCCTTCAGATACAGCTCAATTAAATAAAAACTTAGTTAGAGGATTTGCAACTGATATCGGGGGAAGAACGTCTCACTCTGCAATCCTTGCTCGTTCAATGGAAATACCAGCAGTTGTTGCAACAAACACAATCACTTCTGATGTAAAAGATGGGGATATGGTTATCTTAAATGGTATTGATGGTGAAGTGATCATTAATCCTGATGAAGCAACTATCGCTTCTTATACAGCTAAACGCGATGAGTACTTAGCTTATAAAGATGAATTAAAAAAATTAGTTAATGAAGAATCAGTGACTACTGATGGTCATCATGTAGAATTAGTAGCAAATATCGGATCACCAAAAGATATCGAAGCAGTTATCGAAAATGGTGCTGAAGGTGTTGGTTTATACAGAACTGAATTCTTATATATGGAATCAGCTCAATTACCAACTGAAGATGAACAATTCGAAGCTTATAAAGCAGTATTAGAAGGTTTAGAAGGTAAACCAGTTGTTGTTAGAACTTTAGATATCGGTGGAGATAAAGAAATCGCTGCAATCGATATGCCAAAAGAAATGAATCCGTTCTTAGGGGTTCGTGCAATCAGATTATGTTTTGAAAGAGAAGATATCTTCAGAACACAATTAAGAGCATTACTTAGAGCATCTACTTATGGTGATTTAAGAATTATGTTCCCAATGATCGCAACATTAGATGAATTTAGAAAAGCTAAAGGAATCTTAAAAGATGAAGAAGCTAAATTAATCGCTGAAGGTGTTGAAGTTGCAACTAACTACCAAGTTGGTATCATGATTGAAATTCCTGCAGCTGCAGTATTAGCTGATCAATTCGCTAAAGAAGTTGATTTCTTCTCAATCGGTACAAATGACTTAATTCAATATACATTTGCTGCTGACAGAATGTCTAGTACAATCAACTATTTATACCAACCATACAACCCATCAATCTTACGTTTAATTAAAAACGTAATCGATGCTTCTCATAAAGAAGGTAAATGGACTGGTATGTGTGGAGAAATGGCAGGGGAAGAACTTGCTGCTCCATTATTAATTGGTTTAGGATTAGATGAATTCTCAATGTCTGCAACATCAGTTTTAGGGCAAAGAAAATTAATCAGAAACTTATCTAAAGCAGAAATGGAAACTTTAGCTAATGAAGCATTACAATGTGGTTCAATGGAAGAAGTTGTTGCTTTAGTTGAAAAAGCAATTCAATAATAATTAAAAAACATTGATAGATTATCTATCAATGTTTTCTTTTATATGTTTTGATATTAATTGACAAACTTGTTGCATAAGTAAAGCATCGTCTTGATTAAAACGACTAAAAATAGGACTATCTATATCTAAAACACCAAAGACTTCCTCATTAACTATAATAGGAACAACCAATTCGCTATTACTTTGAGAATCACATGCTATATGTCCTTCAAATGTATGGACATCATCAACCAGTTGAATTTCTTTAGTCAAAACAGCAGCACCACACACCCCTTTGGTTAAAGGTATTCTTGTACAAGCGACTTTTCCTTGAAAAGGGCCTAAAACAAGTTCGTGATCTTTGATTAGATAAAATCCAACCCAATTGATTTCTTTTAAATAATCATTCAATACTGCAGAAAGATTTGAAAGATTAGCAATTAGGTCGTTTTCACTTTCTAATAATAATCGAATCTGCTCTAAAATTAATTGTTTATCCATTGATTTCACCTCGCATTTAGTATAACATACAATAAGAGGTGTACTATGAAAAAATTCTATAATTATGCAATAAATGACAAACATCCGGATTATTCTCATGTTATTGAAAGAATAAATCCGATTTATAATAGAAGATTAGACTTAAGGAGCGAATTTGGACGTGATTACACACGCCTCATATTCTCACAAGGCTATAGACGTTTAAAACACAAAACACAAGTTTTCTTTGCGGTTAATAATGATCATATTTGTACAAGAAGTGAGCATGTCAACCTTGTAGAATCCATCGCATATACTATAGCGAGTGAACTTGGATTAAATACTGAACTCACGAAGGCTATAGCTGTAGGACATGATATCGGACATGCTCCTTTTGGACATGGCGGTGAAAAGATACTTAGTGAAATTGCTTTAAAGTATAATTTAACACGTTTTTGGCATGAAAAAAACAGTCTACATTTTGTAGATCAAATTGAATTGTTACAAGATAATGATTTAAATTACCATAATCTTAATCTTACATATGGTGTAAGAGATGGACTTATTTCACACTGTGGTGAAATGAATCAACAATACATTCAAAAAAGAGAAGAGTATATAGATTTAGAAACATATCAATATGCAGGAGAATATGCACCTTTCACATATGAAGGTTGCGTTGTTAAAATGTCAGATAAGATTGCTTACCTTGCAAGAGATATAGAAGATGCATTAGAATTAAAAATTATAGACCGTCATCTTGTAAAAGAGCTGTTAGAAAAAATCAATGCTTTATCTACATATCAATTTACAGCAATTAATAATGGTTCAATAGTCAATTACTTTATTAACAATGTTGTTGAGAATTCAATACCAGAAAAGGGAATTGGATTATCAAAAGACGCCTTTGAAATTATGAAAACGATTATGAGTTTTAATTATAAGCATATATATTTAATAAAGAGAGTTAAAGTTCATCAAGACTATGTGTCATTAATTTTAAATGCTTTATTTGATTATTTATACGATACAATGAAAGATGAAAATTATATAACATTATTACAAGAACAAAGTCATCAATTTCCAAAAGTCACGACATATTACATAGAATGGTTGGAGAAATATGCGAAGATAGAGGGAATGGAGAGAACAAAATATTACAAAAATAAAATTGTCTATGATTTTTATAATGATTCACAAGCATTAGAAAAAAGTATCTTAGATTATTTAGCAGGAATGAGTGATCATTTTATAGTTCAAGCATTTCAAGAATTAATTTCGTTTTAAATAGGGGGAAGTACGCAATGCCAATTAAAATATCTAATGATTTACCAGCAACAAAAATATTAAAAGAAGAGAATATTTTTGTTATGGATGAACAAAGAGCAACAACACAAAGAATAAGACCATTACAATTACTTATTCTTAATATAATGCCGACAAAGATTGTGACAGAAACACAATTGTTAAGGCTTTTATCTAATACACCATTACAAATAGAAGTTGATTTAATTCATATGGCAAGCCATGATTCAAAGAATGTTTCTAAGGAACATTTATTGGCTTTTTATAAAACATTCGATGAAGTAAAAGAAAAGAACTATGATGGTTTGATTATAACAGGTGCACCTGTTGAAAAATTAGACTTTGAAGATGTTGATTACTGGGACGAGATGTGTGAGATTTTTGAATGGGCAAAAACACATGTTTTTAGTTCGTTCTTTATATGTTGGTCTTCACAAGCAGCATTGCATTACTACTATGATGTTAAAAAAGAACTTTTACCTAAAAAATTAACTGGAGTTTACCAGCATCATACATCTATAGATAAAATGAAAAGAAAAATATTAAGAGGTTTTGATTTCCAATTCTTTGCACCTCATTCACGATATACAACAGTGAACAGAGATGATATATTAAAGGTTGATGATTTAGATATTCTTGCTGAATCTGATGAGACAGGCGTTTATTTAGTGGCGTCTAAAAACGGTAAACAGTTCTTTGTTACTGGACATCCTGAATATGATCCTGAAACCTTAGATAAAGAATATAGAAGAGATTTAGCTAATCCATCTATTGAAAGTGAAATGCCTAAGAATTATTATCTTAATGATAATCATGAAGATGAAATATTAGTAAAATGGCGTTCACATGCATACCTATTATTTGCCAATTGGTTAAATTATTATGTATATCAGGAAACCCCTTTCAATTTAGATGATTTAAACGATCGTTAGATCGTTTTTATTCATGTTAATTTATGTTATTCATATGAAATAATTGCGGTAAATAGTCGATTATTGTATAATATTATTAAATGAAAGTGGGGGTAATGCTTTGAAAAAAAGAAAGTTACTATTATTAGGTATTGCGGGATGCTTAGCAACTTCGTTTGCTTTCCAATTAAATGTCGCAAAGGCATATGAAGATGATGGAAGTTTTTATGTATTAGATGAAGATGGAAATGCTGAATTTATCTCAACTGATACAACAAATCAGTCATTGTTTCAAACAATGACATCATCTATTCGATCTTTATTCTCAAGTCCAACTGCTGAAACATACAGTTTTGATATTCAATCTGTGGATCCAAATATGTATGGGATTGTCAGATTTAAAGCTTTAACAAACAGTACATATAAATATACGGAAGTTGATAGTGGTAGGGAGGGTTACTTCAGCCCTAACTCAGCAGCAGATGCTGCATTTATTAGAACAGAGGGTGACTTTGTTATTTGTAAAATGGCAGGTGTTGTTATGAAAGTAGCAGCCTCAGCTGTAGACTCAATTATTACCCTTGAACAAGCTGGAAATAACTATTCACGTTATACAGTGACAAATGGAAGAATGGCACATACGTTTTCTTATTATTCAAGTGGGAGTGTCACAACGAGTGCGACGCGAGTTGGACCTCAACAAAGTTACATTCAAAACAATGTCACGTATTATAGTTATGATGGTCATTATTTCTATGATAATTTTAATAAAATGATTGATGATTATAGAGCAGGTCATTATAACAATGCTGTTAACAAATCAAATCCATATTATAACTATTATCAATATTTATCTCTAAGATCAACAGCTAATTATAATGCTGCATTTTACGATGATTATATTAAAAGTGTTGTAGGCACAACACCATCAGCAATGTTAACAACAGGAGCTGAATTTATAGCAGCTCAAAATGCATACCATATCAATCCACTATTAGGGTTTGGTATTGCGATTAATGAAACAGGATTTGGTAGAAGTAGTTATGCAATCAATAGAAATAACTTATTTGGAATTGCAGCTTATGACTCTAATCCAGATAATGCAACGCAATTTGCTTCTACGCAAGATTGTATCAATCAATGGGCTTATATTTATATGCAACAAAGATATTTAAATCCTATTGATCCAAACTCAGTCTATAGAGGACCTCACTTAGGTGATAAACAGAGTGGAATCAATGTTAAATGGGCATCTGATCCATACTGGGGTGAAAAAGCAGCATCTAGACCTTACTATATTGATAACTTAACTCCTGATTATGGACGTTACACAATTGGTATATCAAACGATGCGCATATAAAGTTCTATAAAGAGGCAGATACAACGAAATTACTTTACACATGTGAACCAAGAGGAACAAATGATAGCCTTTATAGTTATCCAATGATCGTACTTGGAAGTGTGACTGATTCTAGTGGTGCAAAATGGTATAAACTTCAATCAGATATTCCGTTAACATCAACAAGAAACGGATTGAATGCGACTGGAACATATGACGCAAGTCGTGATTATGTTTATGCTCAAGCGAGTAAAATCGATATTGTCTTCCAAGGCAGTGAACATTCAACTTTAAGCGATGCTGATATCTTTGCATCTTTAAACTTAGTGAATTCAAGTAATCTTATCGCTGGATTTACTGTTGGTTCAAATGTTTCAACATTTATAGCAAACGTTAAATCTTTAAGCCCAGCTACAACTGTAACAGTTAAAAATGCAAGCGGGACAACAATAACATCAGGTGTTGTATCAACTGGGCATACATTTACTTTCACAACAAATAATATTGTTTCTACAACATATACAATGGTGATTAGAGGTGATGTTAATGGTGATGGCGTTATTGATGCAAGAGATTACAACCGTGTTAAAAATCATATCCTTGGTAAAGTGACATTAACGGGATCGTATTTCTTAGCTGCGAAAGCAGATAGAACAACTGATACATCATTAGATGCAAGACATTACAATAGAATTAAAAATCATATCTTAGGAAAATTAACAATTACGCAATAGGGGAAAAAAATGAAAAATAAAATTATAAAACTATTATTAACATTAGCTATTGTTTTACCTATGTTTACTCTCTCTACAACAAATGTAGCTGCTGCATCAATGACTGTGACAGTGAACAAAACAAGTGTATCTGCAGGGGCAACATTTACGGCAACAGTTAAAATAACAAACGGATCTGGAATGGTTAAAGTTTCATTATCAAATGGAACATTTACTTCACTTCCATCTGATCAATCGCAAAGTGATTCTTCTCAATTCTATATTGATGGATCATCAACATTTACTATTAAAGCTGGAACTTCAGGAAATACAGTATTTACTGCAACACCTGTAGCAGTTTATGATTACGATACAGAGGCACAATTAACAGGTGCAAAATCAGCGACTGTGAAGATTACGACAACGAGTTCATCTGGATCATCATCAAGTGGTTCTTCATCAAGTGGATCATCGTCAAGTGGATCATCATCAAGCGGTTCGTCTTCGAATTCATCATCGAATACGACGACAACACCTGCTGACACAAGATCAAAAGTCAATACACTTTCTTCAATAACTGTTGAAGGGGCGTCATTAGATCCAACATTCAATGCTGAGACGACTAAATATACAGTCAATGTTTCTTCTGATGTAAAAGAAGTTACGATTTCAGCAAAGTCTACAGATGCAAAGGCAACTGTATCTGGTTATGGTAAAAAGGCAGTGAGCCCAGGTAGCAATACTTTTGATATAGTATGCACTGCAGAGAATGGTAGTAAAAAAACATATACGTTAACAATCAACGTAGATGAATCACCAACAACATTTATAGAAAAAGATGGTGAATCATTAGGTTTTGTAACTAATTTCAACGGTGTGAATGCACCATCAACATTCGAAGAAACAACGATCACATATAACGAAGAAGAATTAAAAGCATGGTCTTCTGAAACATATGGTGTCACAATTGTATGCTTAGTAAATGATGAAGGTGTTAAGAACTTCTATCAATTTAAAGATGGGGCAATTACTTCAATTTTCAAATCAACAACATTACTTGGTAGAAATATTGTTGTTGTAGACTTACCTGAAGATTTAAAAGAAGTTGAAAATATGACTTTTAAAATGATCACTATTGATGGTGTAGAAGTTCCAGGTTGGGTATATAATGATGAAAATCTATCTCACTATGCTGTGATTTATGTATTAGATGATTTAGGAAATGTTGTCTATTACCAATGGAATCAATCTGAAAATTCTTTACAAATTATTGAAGATATTCATTCTTATCAAATGATGTCTTTAGAAGTAGAAACAAGCAGTATTGAAACAACAGTATTTTATATTGTCTGTGCAATTGCAGGGATTTTCTCAATATCAACATTAGTTTTAGCTTATTTATACTTTAAAGGAAATAGATAAAAATAACACTTCGTCCTATGGATGAAGTGTTTTCTTATAATCACATATAATATTGTACTCTTGAATTGCTATTTCAATATCTTCATAAATACGTTGATCTAAATAATCACGTAATTCTTCATATTCTATAAATTTATACTCTGTATGTTCTTCTGATATTTTAACCTGATCATGTGTCGGTATCGTCAGGAATCCAATCCCAACTGTTTGATATTGAGGTCGTATAGCTGTAAATGTATAAACGGGTTTGATAATTTTGATATCGAGATCAGTTTCTTCTTTTAGTTCTCTAATAAGTGCTTCTTGGGGTGTTTCTCCGTATTCAATACCACCTCCTGGTAATTCCCAAAAACCTAATCCGTCAGTAGAAGGTTTTACTTTTTTTAGAATTAATATTTTACGACGATAAATGACAATTGCTTTCACAGTTATGTGAAAATTGATATTATTCACGATAAACCTCCTTTATGTTTATTTAACTATAACACTTTTTTACATATTTGTACCTCTTTATTAAAAAATTTGATATAATACTTTTTGAGGTGAATGTAATGATCGACTTTTTATTAGAAGCAAATAAGAAAAAAGATGAAATATTAAGAGATATAGCACAATTGTGTCAAATTCCATCTGTTTTAGATCCAACGACAGCGACAACTGGAGCACCATTTGGTGTTGCGTGCCGTGAAGCATTAGATTGTATGCTTGAGATTGGTAAAAGAGATGGCTTCGAATGTGACAATGTAGATGGATATGCAGGACATATTGATATAGGAACAGGAAAGGAAACACTTGGTATCCTAGGTCATTTGGATGTCGTTCCAGTAAATCATGAAGGGTGGAGTACTCCACCATTTGAAATGGTTGAAAAAGATGGTATTCTCTATGGACGTGGTGTTGCAGATGACAAAGGACCATTAATTGCCGCATACTATGCTGCAAAAATAGTGAATGAGTTGTTGCCAAACCCAAAATTGAAAATGAGAATCATTTTTGGATGTGACGAAGAAAATGGATCATCTTGTATGAAATATTACTTTACGAAGCAACCGTTCCCTGATATGGGATTCACACCAGATGCAGACTTTCCAGTTGTATATGGAGAAAAGGCTTTAGCTCACTATCATTTACGTGGTGATATCCCACAAGATAATATCATTGGTATTTATGGTGGTGTCGCAGCAAATGTCGTTTCTGAACATTGTGAAGCTTATGTTCAAGGAAGTTACAAACAATATAAAGAAACTTTTAAAGCTTATTTAAAAGAGCATAGTCTCAACGGAAGCATTGAAGAAGAAGGAAATCATACAAAATTTAATATCATAGGTAAAGCAGCTCATGCTTCAACGCCAGATGAAGGGATTAGTGCTATTGTTTACTTATGCCACTACTTAGCAACTATTTCATCAAATGAGCTTGTTAAATTTATTGACCAATATTTCTATAAAGATACACATGGAAAGAAATTAGAACTTATGGAACGTGGCCAAATGGGAGTCACAACAACAAATATAGGAATCTTACACTATAAAGATGGTTATGTTAATTCAGTTGTTGACTTTAGATTACCACATGAACTTAGTGAAACTGAACTCAATAGTGCAATTAGTCACGCTGTTCAACCATTAGGATTAGAAATTGATTATAATTATACGCCAGCTTTATTTAATGACCCTAAAGGGGAGTATATTCAAACATTACATCAAGCTTATGTTGATTTAACAGGTGATACAGAAAATCAACCACAGGCAATCGGTGGCGGTACGTATGCCAAAACTATGCCAAATTGTGTGGCGTTTGGATGCCAATTCCCAGGTAAAGATCATAAGATGCATCAGAATGATGAAGAAATTTCAATTGATGATCTTATAAAAGCTTGCGCTATTTACGCTAAAGCAATTTATGACTTAAACCAAATTTAATTGCACATCATTGATGTGCAATTATTATTTTTGGTCTTGAATATGATTAATTGAATATGCTATAATATGTAAGCATACGCAGACGTGGTGGAATGGTAGACACGCTACTTTGAGGGGGTAGTAGATGTAAATCTGTGTGAGTTCAAATCTCATCGTCTGCACCATTATGTAATCAACCTTGTTATCAAGGTTTTTTTAATAGAAAAAGGAGACGCTATGAATAACGATATTATCAAACAAATTTCAGAGACACATAAGATTAAAGAATCAAGTATTCAAAATGTACTTGATATGTTACAAGAAGGAGCAACGGTTCCCTTTATTGCAAGATATCGAAAAGAAAAAACAGGTGGATTAAACGAAGATCAAATTAGAGATATATCAACTTTATACGAATATCAAGTACACTTACTTGAAAGAAAAGAAGATGTCATCAGATTGATCAATGAAAAAGGTCTATTAACTGAAGAATTGAAAAAAGATATTTTAAAAGCAAAACAGTTAAGTGAAGTTGAAGATTTATACCGTCCATTTAAAGAAAAGAAAAAAACAAAAGCTTCTATCGCAATCGCAAAAGGATTAGAACCTTTTGCTGAAGCAATATTAAAATTACCAAACCAATTTAATTTTGAAATTGAAGCTCAAAAATACATAAATGAAGAAGTTAAAACTGTAGAAGAAGCATTGCAAGGTGCTAAAGACATCATTGCTGAAAAGATCAGTGACGAACCACGCTTTAGAAAGTATACAAAGGATATGATTCATAAGACAGGTGTTATTGCTTCTAAAGTTAAAAAGACGCACAGTGATGAAAATGGAACGTATGAAATGTATTACGATTACAGTGAAAAAGTCTCTACAGTCGCAAATCATAGAATTTTAGCAATGAATAGAGCAGAAAAAGAAAAGGTATTATCTATTTCTATAGTTATTGATCAAGATATGTTTGTGAATTATATATATCAAGGAACGACAAGACGTAGAGATACGGCAGTTAATGAATGTATTCAAGAATGTTGTTTAGATGCATTTAAACGTTTAATTTTTCCATCAGTAGAAAGAGAAATACGTTCAGAATTAACACAAAGAGCACAGGAAGAAGCATTAAAGTTATTCTCTATTAACCTAGAAAAATTATTATTACAAGCACCATTAAAAGAAAAGAATATTTTAGGTGTTGACCCTGCATTTAGAACAGGATGTAAATTAGCTGCTATTGATTCAACAGGAATGGTATTAGAAATCAATAAAGTTTATATAACATTACCAAAAGAAAACTACAAACAAGATACAAAAATCTTATTAGATATGATTAAAAAACATAATATAGATATTATTTGTATTGGGAATGGAACAGCAAGTCGTGAAACAGAAGCCTTTATTGCAAAACTAATTAAAGACTATCAATTGGATGTCCAGTTTGTCATTGTATCTGAAGCAGGCGCAAGTGTTTATTCAGCATCAGCAATCGCTAAAGAAGAATTCCCTGATTACCAAGTTGAAGAAAGATCAGCAGTTTCAATCGCAAGACGTTTACAAGATCCTTTATCTGAACTTGTTAAAATAGAACCTAAAGCAATTTCAGTAGGACAATACCAACATGATATGAATCAAAAGAAACTTACTGAACAATTAGATTTCGTTGTAGAAAAGGCAGTTAACCAAGTTGGTGTCAATGTTAATACAGCGTCACCGTCATTATTACAATACGTTGCTGGACTGTCGATGACACATGCAAAAAATATAGTTTCTTTTAGAGAAGAGAATGGTAAATTTACAAGTCGTTCTCAATTAAAGAAAGTCAAGAAACTAGGTGCCAAAACATTTGAACAAGCAGTAGGGTTCTTAAGAATCCCTCAAGCAAAAGAAATCTTTGATAATACTGGAATTCACCCAGAAAAATATAAAGAAGCTTCATTGTTATTAAATCATTTAGGGTTAACAAAAGATGATATAGGAACAACAAAAGCAAAAGACATCATTACTCAAACATCAATTAAAGATGTAATGAATGCATTAGATTTTGATGAGTATTTGGTACAAGATTTATTTGATGCTTTTGTAGCACCACATCGTTCACCTAGAGATGATTACAGTGCACCTATATTAAGACAAGATGTCTTAACTATTGATGATTTAAATCAAGGTATGAAGTTACAAGGTGTTGTCAGAAATATAGTTGATTTTGGTGCATTTGTAGATATAGGTTTAAAAAATGATGGTTTGGTTCATATTTCTAAAATGGCAAAGAGAAAAATAAAATCTCCTTTAGAAATTTGTAATGTAGGAGACATTGTAGATGTTTATATTTATGAAGTTGATAAGAATAAGAAAAGGGTGGCTCTCTCACTCCTAGAGGTATAAAATGAAATTTATAAATTATCCTAAATGTTCTACTTGTATAAAAGCAAAGAAACATTTAATCGCATTAGACAAAACATTTGAAGATATTGATATTGTTTTAAATACACCTTCAAAAGAAGAATTATTAAACTGGATCCAATTGTATGGTCAAGGGATTAAACCTTTCTTTAATACAAGTGGTAAGGTTTATAAAGAATTACAATTAAAAGATCAAGTTAAAGAGATGAATGAAGATGATGCAGCAACATTACTTGCATCAAATGGAATGTTAATTAAGAGACCATTATTAATTGATAATGATCGTATCATTATTGGTTATAAAGTCGAAGACTATAATAAATTATAAAAAAACACAGCCTAATCAGCTGTGTTTTCATCTGTTTTTAAATGATCAATATTTATATATTGAGGAATACCATTTTGGTACTGTATAGAAACTTCACCTTGAATTAAAGGAAGTAAATAATCATAAAGTTCTTTTGTAATATGATTGTGTTTTTCATTGATCCAAGCAACCGGAATCTTTTGTTCTAGATTAGCAATGTAAGATACATCTTTAGGCTCACAGATCACTTGATAAGGATCGTTAGACACTCTATTGAAAGTCATCATAACACCTGTTTCACCATTGATAGAAGCATCTACAGCACTTTCACCAATCATAAATGATTCATCTAAATCAACCTTAGATGCAATATGCATAGCACATCTTTGAAGAACGTTTAATTCAATACTTCTTACTTTACATTTAAATTCTTGATATACCATTGATTCAAGAACTTTACCTGTTCCAGAGTGGAGGATGTGTCCAAAGGCATCACGTTTTGCATATTTAGAGTCTGAATCTAAGAATTCTCCATTCTTATCTTTGATCCCTTCACTCACTGCAATAATAACACTTCTTTTCGTTTTAAAGACTTCACGAATATCATTTAAGAATTTGTCTTTTTCAAAAGCAACTTCTGGAAGATAGATTAAATCAGGTGCATCACAGTTAGCTGATCTTGCTAGTGCACTTGCTGCTGTTAACCATCCAGCATTTCTTCCCATGATTTCAATAATTGTAACAGCATTTAATTTATAAATAGAACTGTCATAAGCAATTTCTAACATTGAGGCTGCAACGTATTTTGCTGCAGAACCAAAACCTGGTGTATGATCTGTACCCATTAAATCGTTATCTATTGTTTTGGGAATTCCGATGAATCGGATAGGGGAATCAATTGTTTTTGCATAAGCTGAAAGCTTAGCAACAGTATCCATTGAATCATTACCACCAATATAATAAAAATCAGTAATATGTAAATCGTCTAATGTTTTAAATAAGGCATTATATGTTTGAGGATCTTCATCAAATGTCGGTAATTTATAACGACAAGATCCTAAATACATTGCAGGAGTATTCTTTAGGTTTTCTAAAGATTCTTTTGCATTGAATTTTTCTTTTAAATCTATATATTTGTGTTCTAATAACCCTTTTATTCCATTTAACATACCATAAACATGATCGAATTCATTTGTTTCGATACATCTAGATATGACACCTGCTAAAGATGCATTGATTGCGCTCGTAGGACCGCCTGATTGACCAATAAAGCAATTTCTTTTAGTCATGTTTTCACTCCTTTTTATATTTCGACACTATTCTATCATTTTTTACCCATAAAAAAAAGAAATATTCATATGAAATAACAATCATTTGAAACATGTTTATGGAATTTTAGTAAAAATAGGAGTATAATAAAAAAGTATAGGAGGAAATAAAAATATGTCAAAAAAGTATTTATCAATGGATGGAAATACTGCCGCTGCACACGTTGCGTATGCATTTAGTGAAGTTGCAAGTATTTATCCTATCACCCCTTCTTCACCTATGGCAGAAAACGCTGAAAACTGGTCTGCACAAGGTAAGAAAAATATTTTTGGTTCATCTGTTAACGTAGTAGAGATGCAATCAGAAGCTGGGGCTGCTGGAGCTGTTCATGGTGCTTTACAAGGAGGCGCTTTAGCGACAACTTTTACAGCATCACAAGGTTTATTATTAATGATTCCGAATCTTTATAAAATTCAAGGAGAATTATTACCAGGAGTCTTCCACGTTGCTGCACGTGCTCTTGCGACTCGTTCATTAAACATCTTCGGTGATCACCAAGACGTTTATGCATGTCGTCAAATCGGTGCTCCTATGATTTGTTCTCATAGTGTTCAAGAAGTTATGGACCTAGGGGGTATTGCTCACTTAACTGCAATTAAGGGAAGTGTACCTGTTATTCATTTCTTCGATGGATTTAGAACATCACATGAAATTCAAAAAGTAGAAGTTATGGATTATGATGTTTTAGATAGTTTATTAGATAAAGAAGCTTTAAAGAAATTTAAAGAAAATGCATTAAATCCACATGTCAACCCAGTTGAACGTGGGGGAGCTGAAAATGACGACATTTACTTCCAAGGAAGAGAAGCTCAAAACTTACATTATGAAGCAGTAGTAGAAATTGCTGCTGATTATATGAAAAAAATCTCAGATATTACAGGACGTGAGTATGCTCCATTTACATACTATGGTGCTAGTGATGCAACAAGTGTGATTATTGCAATGGGTTCTGTGACTGAAACAATTAAAGAAACAATTGATGAATTACTTTCTAGAGGGGAAAAAGTTGGTTTAATTAAAGTTCACTTATATAGACCATTCTCACCTAAGTATTTATTAAATGTTTTACCTGAAACAGTGAAAAATGTTGCTGTCTTAGACAGAACAAAGGAAATGGGAGCAACTGGTGAACCATTATACTTAGATGTTGTTAGCGTATTAAAAGATAAAGACGTAACAATTATCGGTGGACGTTATGGTATGGGAAGTAAAGATACAACTCCTCAACATATTAAAGCCGTATATGATCACTTAAAAGATGAAAACCCATCTTCACCATTTACTATCGGTATTACAGATGATGTAACAAACTTATCATTACCTGCTGATACTGATTTCCATGTAACAGCTGATTACACAGCTTGTTTATTCTATGGATTAGGATCAGATGGTACTGTTTCTGCAAATAAATCATCAATCAAAATCATTGGGGATCATACAGATTTATATTCTCAAGCGTATTTTGCTTATGATAGTAAAAAAGCAGGGGGAGCGACTCGTTCGAATTTAAGATTCGGAACATCACCAATCCGTGCAACTTACTATGTTAATAATGCTGATTTCGTATCATGTTCATTAGATAACTACTGTTTAAAATATGATATGTTAAAGAACCTTAAAAAAGGTGGAACATTCTTATTAAATACTGAATTTAGTGAAGAAGAAATCATTGATTATTTACCAAACAAATTAAAGAAACAATTAGCTGATTTAGATGCTAAATTCTATATTATTAATGCAAATAAAATTGCTCATGAAATTGGTATGGGTCGTCGTACAAATACAATTTTACAATCAGCATTCTTTGCATTAAACCCACAAATTTTACCTTATGAAAAAGCAGTTGAGTATATGAAATCAATGGCAAAGAAAACATATGGTAAAAAAGGTGATGCGATTGTTGAATTGAACTATAAAGCAATTGATGCTGGTAAAGATGCAATCGTAGAAGTTAAAGTTGATAGTGCTTGGTCTGATTTAGTGGTGAACAATCACAAAACAAGAATCGGTGACGATCACTTTGATAACTTCGTATCTGTTATTAATGAATTAGATGGGTATGATTTACCTGTATCTGCATTCATGGATAAATTAGATGGATCAATGCAATCAAATGTTGCGATTAAAGAAAAACGTGCGATCGCTACTGAAGTCCCAAGATGGGAAAAAGATAACTGTATCCAATGTAACAGTTGTGTTATGGTTTGTCCTCATGCGACAGTACGTGCATTCTTGATGACTGATGAAGAAATCAAATCAATGCCAGAAGATATTTCAAATGACGTATTAAAACCAATCGGTAAAAACGTTGATGGATTATCATACAGATTACAAGTGTCTCCAGACAACTGTGTTGGATGTGGATTATGTGTGACTGAATGTCCTGGTAAAGCTGGTAAAAAAGCATTAGAAATGGTTCCTGTAAAAGAAGAATTATGCCATGCAGAACTTGCTGATGTTATGTATAAAGATGTTCCTTATAGAGATGATCGTTACCCATTAACAACAGTTAAAGGTGTAGGATTCATGAAACCTTACTTTGAAGTTTCAGGAGCTTGTGGTGGATGTGGTGAAACTCCATACTATCGTTTAGCATCTCAATTATTCGGAAAAGATATGATGATTGCTAATGCAACTGGATGTAGTTCAATCTATACTGGTTCAACTCCTTCAACACCATGTGTTATCGATAAAAATGGTCAAGGTCCAGCTTGGGCAAACTCATTATTTGAAGATAATGCTGAATACGGATTTGGTATGAAATTAGCAAACAATTACAAAACAAAACGTATTATTGAAATTATTGAAGAATTTAAAGCAGATTGTGATAGTGAATTACAAGATGTTTTAAATAAATACCTTGAAGTTAAAGGTAATAGAGAAGAAGAAAGAGCTCTTTATGACCAAATGATATCTTTAATTGAAGCATCTCAATGTGAAGGAATTAAAGAATTATTAGTTATGAAAGGTGACTTAGTCACTAAGTCTCAATGGATCATCGGAGGAGATGGTTGGGCATACGATATCGGATACGGTGGAGTTGACCACGTTCTAGCTAGTGATCAAAATGTAAATATCTTAGTATTAGATACAGAAGTATATTCAAATACAGGAGGACAATCGTCTAAATCATCACAAGCAGCTTCAATTGCGAAGTTCACTGCAAGTGGTAAAGCAGTAGCGAAAAAAGACTTAGCTCAAATCGCTATGGCTTATGGACATGTTTATGTTGCTCAAGTTGCTATGGGGGCTAACCCAATGCAAACAATCAAAGCGTTTAAAGAAGCAGAAGCATATGATGGACCATCATTAATTATTGCATACTCTCCATGTATGGAACACGGTATCAAAGGTGGATTATCAAATCATCAAGCTCAACAAAAACGTGCTGTTCAAGCAGGATACTTCGATTTATATCGTTATGATCCACGCTTAGAAGATCAAGATAAACCACCATTACAATTAGATTCTAAAGAACCTGATTACAGCTTATTTAAAGATTTCTTATTAAGTGAAAACCGTTTTGCTCAATTAGAAAAAATCAATCCAGAAAAAGCTGATACGTTAATGGAAAAATGTGAATCAGACGCGAAAAGACGTCACAAACGTTTATTACGTTTCTTACACGATTAATATAAAAACAACGAGGATTCCTCGTTGTTTTTCTTTTTACTAAGAGAATTTTAATATATTTAGAAAAACTATAAATAGTGTAAAAAGTTAATAATTAAATCTCATTTGACATTTTTTTCTATAGGTATTATCTATAATGGATTGTGGGGGTGAGAAAATGGAGGTTTATTTAGAAATAACATATTTGATTAATGCTTTGATCCTATTAACAACATTTGAAATATTAACGTTTATCCTTAATGTTAAAATATCAACAAAGACATTAATGAAGTATGTTTTCACATATAATATATCAATCATTTTTTTATTTTATGACTTTTCACCCGGTATGATTTATATCTATTTCTTTTTATTAACACTTATGTATTATAAGAAAATGATTTATGTGTACTTTCCATTGATCGTTTTTATCTATATATCACTCACATCTTTTTTAGAGTATTTATTACCAGATACAATTATGTTTCAAGGTATCTTACTGGTAGAGGGTGTTAACGTACCAGTTTTATTTTTTATAGGCATATTTGCATTCTCGATGTTATTTTTATTTATACAGTTTATGAGACAACGTCTCAATAGACATGATGGTATTGAAGTTATGATTAATGGTAGGACATGCACAGCTATTATTGATACAGGAAATCTTGTCACATATAAAGGTTATCCAGTGATATTTATAGATCCAGAACTGACACAAGGGTTGGATTTTATAGATGAGATAGAAATTGAAACAGCAATCGCAAGTGAAGCAATACCAATATATTCAATACCAGAACTTAAGGTAGAAGACAAAGTATTGAATAATATTTATGCAGGAACAATGATGACGGGGAAATATAAATGCATATTACATGCGAATTTACTAGGAGGGTTATTATGATATTTCAGTGGATAAAATCTTTATTTAAAAAGAAGAAGTATTTATATTATATTGGGAAACATGATGTATTAAAGGCACCGTTAAAAGGGAAAGCGGAACAAGATGCATTAATAAAACTTCAACAAGGGGATCAAGAAGCAAGAGATTTACTTATTGAACACAATTTAAGATTGGTAGTTTATGTTGCTAAAAAGTATGATTCAGCACAAAACGGTAGCTTGGAAGATTTAATCAGCATTGGGACAATAGGTCTTGTTAAAGCTGTGAATACATTTAAAATAGATAAAAATATAAAACTTGCAACATATGCATCAAGATGTATAGAAAATGAAATATTAATGTTTCTAAGAAAAAACAATAAACTCAGACAAGAAATATCATTAGATGAACCATTAAATGTAGATTATGATGGTAATGAGTTATTATTATCTGATATCGTAGGAACACAAAAAGATATTATACAAGATGAGATAGAATTGAATGATCAAAAGGAAAAATTCTATAAAGCATTAGACCATTTAAATGGAAGAGAAAAGGAAATATTAGTGATGCGTTACGGTTTAACAGGACATGATGAGTTAACACAAAAAGATGTTGCTGAACTATTAGGTATTTCTCAATCTTATATCTCACGATTAGAGAAGAAGATTATCAAAAAATTAAGAAATAAATTAAATGATGATGAATAATGTCGATTAATATGGCGAAACTCCAAACGAGGAGTGAAACTAATGGCAAAATACAAAGTCGAAATGAATGGTTATCAATTAGATGATTACAAAACATTAACCCATCAGGAAACTATGGATCTTCTAAACCAATACCATGAAACGCAAAATGAAAGTCTAAAGGATACACTTGTGTATTCAAATGTGAAGCTCGTCTTATCATTAGTCCAAAAATACCAAAACCGTGTGTCGAACATGGATGACTTATTCCAGGTTGGTGTTATTGGACTTATTAAAGCGATAGATAACTTTGATACAAGTTTAAATGTTAGGTTTTCAACCTATGCAGTACCTCTTATATTAGGGGAAATGAAACGTTATATGCGAGATAATTCTCCACTAAGAATCTCACGTTCAATTCGTGATATAGCTTATAAAGCATTAATGTATAGTGAAGATTTTCAAAAGAAGAACAATAGAGAACCGACAATACCAGAAATTGCACAGGAGCTTGGTGTATCTGAAATGTTAATTAATGAAGCAATTGCTTCAACACATTCAGTCACTTCGCTTTCTTGTGAAGTACATAATGATGGTAGTGGCTCAATAGATTTAGAAAGTCAATTACCAAATAAAAAAGATCAGTTAAAAAACATATCTCAGAAAATAGATTTACATGATGCTCTTGCTTTATTAGATGAAAAAGAAAGGCAAGTTATCAATGAAAGATATTATCGAGGACATACCCAAAACGAGATTGCGAAAGAGTTATTTATATCTCAAGCGCAGGTGTCTCGGATAGAAAAGCAAGCTTTATCACAATTGAAGAAATATCTAGGAACTTAATTGCATATATTGTATGGGTGATAAAATATGAGATTTGTATCCATACAATCAAAAGATGTTGTTAATGCTTCCACAGGGACAAAGATTGGATATGTAGTTGATGTTGAAATAGATCCATGTTGTCGTTATATACAGGCGTTAATTGTTGAAAGAATGACGCCTTTTAAATTTGTAACGGTATTTAAGGGTCCTCCGACATTTTTAATCCCAATCGAAAACATTATTACTATTGGTGATGACGTGATTATAGTTAATATTGATTGTTAGCTACATTTTATTCTTTTTTTCGATTGTTGAATATGGTATAATATTGGTTGTATAAGGAGGGTACCTGATGGGATATGGACAAAAAGTAAAGAATTGGTTCTTTGAAGATGAAAATGAAGATTTATCAAATGAATTTGACATGTTAGAAGATGTTAAACCTACAAGTCAGTTTGAAACTCCTAGATCACCTAAAACAAGCGAAGCTGTTAAAGCTTTAAATGCGAATAGAGATAGTCATCTTGTTTTATTTGAACCAAGAGCTTACAGTGAAACACAAGATATAGCAACTTACTTAAAACAAAAAAGAGCTGCTGTTGTTAATCTACACAGATTACAAAAAGAACAATCAAAACGAGTTATTGATTTCTTAAGCGGTGTTATTTTTGCAATAGAGGGAGATATTCAACAAATTGGGCCAAAGATTTTCCTATGTACACCAAAAAATATCGGTGTCAGCGGAAATATCACAATGGAGCCTGGAGAAGAGGAACAATAAGTATTAGCATAAGCTAATACTTTTCTTTTATTATGGTATATGAACATTACAAAGGCGAAGAAAACTTCGTTAAAAAAGTTATTGAATGGAAACAACAGTCATTAGATTATCAAATGCCTATTTTGACACCTTTCTTAAATCCAAGAGAACAAACAATTGTTAATGAAATTGTCGGTACACACGAATTACAAGTTCTGTGTTTTGGTGGATTTATTGGAGCGGAAAGTCAAAGAATCATAATGGCACCAACGTTTTATGAACTTGGTGAAGATGATTTTGAAATAGAAGTGTGTGAGGTGATCTACAGACAGGAATTTTCTTCCTTACAACATAAAGACCTCCTAGGGGCAATTATGAATCAAGGAATAAAAAGAGAATTAATTGGTGATATTGTTGTTCAAGATAAGTGTTATATCGCAATGAATACTTCAATATCATCTTACATAAAGATGAATTTAACAAAAGTAAAGAACGCAACAATCAAGTTAAAACCAACATCTGAAGCCATTGAAATAGAACGACAATATACGACAAAGACACTCTTTGTTTCGAGTTTTCGCTTAGATAAAGTCGTTTCTGCATTATATAAGGTGCCAAGAAGTGAAGCAAGTCAATCAATTCGTGCAGGATTTGTCAAAGTCAATCATAAACCTATTGAAGATGTCGCTTTTTTGTGTCATAATAATGATGTTATATCATTTAAAAAGCACGGGAGAGTTAAGCTTGTAAATGAACAAAAACAATCAAAACAAGGGAACCATGTAATTAGTGGATATTATTATAAGTGAGGTGGAAATGTGTTTTCTAAACAAATGAGAGGTTACAACATAACTGAAGTAGATGGGGAAGTAAATAGACTTCAACAAGATGTATCAACACTAGAAGAAACGCTTATGGCTGTTAAAGGTGATGTTGAACGTTTAAATCAAGAAAACGAATTTCTCAAGAAACAACTAACACTTCAAGAAAAAACCAATGAAGAGATCGCTCGTTTAGCGTTAAAAGAAGCTAGTGATTTAATTGAAAAAGCAAAACGTAATGCAAATATGATCTTAAAAGAATCAATGGAATATGTTAGAGGACTATCAAAAGATATGGATACCTTTAAACAAGAAGCAATTGATTTTAGAGAAAACGTTGTTAAAATGAGTGAAGAAATGTTGGAAACTATTGACAAATCTGAAATTTTCAGTTTAATTAAAGAAGAAGAATCAAATACGTAGAAAGAGACTGTTTATAAGGAATATTAGTAGAGACTTTGTGGTTGGTGAAAACAAAGAATAGAACTTATAATGAATCACTCTGGAGTAGCATCCTGAATAGTTAAGGATTGCCGTTAGTCGCGTTAAGATATAAGAGCATATATGTTTCATAATATATATGAATAAAGGTGGTACCGCGTTAAGACGTCCTTTAGTGGAGGTCTTTTTTTATTTGAGAGGAGAAATAAGATGAACTATAAAGATACATTACTCATGCCAAAAACAGAATTTGAAATGAGAGGTAACTTACCAAAGAAAGAACCAACTTATGTTGAAAGATGGAAAGAAACAAACCTTTACGAAAAAGTATTAGAAAAAAATGAAGGAAACGAATCATTCGTTTTTCATGATGGACCTCCGTATGCAAATGGAAACATGCACGTAGGGCATATGTTAAATAAAATTATTAAAGATGTTATTTGCCGTTATAAAAATATGAAAGGTTTATATACACCTTATATCCCAGGTTGGGATACTCATGGTTTACCTATTGAAAATGCTATTCAAAAACTAGGTGTTAACCGTAAAAAAATGAGTACTGCTGAATTTAGAGAAAAATGTTATGAATATGCATTAAAACAAGTCGCAATTCAAAAAGAACAATGTATCCGTGTAGGAACATTAGCAGACTATAACAATCCTTATTTAACTTTACAACCAGAATTCGAAGCAAACCAAATTGATGTCTTCGCTAAAATGGCAATGGAAGGGTTAATCTATAAAGGATTAAAACCAGTTTATTGGTCACCATCAAGTGAATCAGCTCTAGCTGAAGCAGAAGTTGAATATCATGATGTGAAAAGTCCAACAATCTATGTAAAATTCCCAGTTAAAGATGGTAAAGGTATTTTAGATACTGATGTCAACTTTGTCATTTGGACAACGACACCTTGGACAATTCCTGCTAACTTAGCAATCTGTTTAAATGCAAATTATACTTATGCAGTTGTAGAAACTGAAAAAGGAAAATTATTAGTATTAGAAGAATTAGTTGAATCATTAATGGAAAGATTCAAAGTTGAAGAACATGAAATTATCGCAAGATATAAAGGTTCTGAATTAGAAATGATTACATGTCAACATCCTCTATATGATAGAGAATCATTAGTGATCTTAGGTGATCATGTTACTGCAGAAGCAGGAACAGGATGTGTACACACTGCGCCTGGATTTGGTATGGACGACTTTATGGTTGGATTGAAATACGGTCTAGATGTTTATTGTAATGTTGATTCTCATGGTAAAATGATGGATGTATGCGGTGATTGGTTAGCTGGTCAATATGTTGAAGATGCTAATAAAACTGTAGGTATGAGATTAGATGAACTTGGTGTTCTACTAAACTTAGAATGGATCACACATAGTTATCCTCATGATTGGAGAACAAAAAAACCTATTATCTTTAGAGCAACTGATCAATGGTTCTGTTCAATTGATAAAATCAGAGAAAAATTACTATCTGAAATTGATGGTGTAAACTGGTTAAATGAATGGGGTCATGTTCGTATTTATAACATGATTAGAGACAGAGGAGACTGGTGTATTTCAAGACAAAGAACTTGGGGTGTTCCAATTCCTATTATTTATTGTGAAGATGGGACTCCAATTATGGAAGAAGAAGTCTTTGCACATATTTCTAAATTAGTAAGAGAAAATGGTTCAAATATTTGGTTTGAAAGAGATGTAAAAGATTTATTACCTGAAGGGTATACAAATGAACATTCACCAAATGGAGAATTCAAAAAAGAAACAGACATTATGGATGTTTGGTTTGATTCAGGATCTTCTCATACTGGTGTTATGAAAGAAAGAGGATATAACTATCCTGTTGACTTATATTTTGAAGGTAGTGACCAATATAGAGGTTGGTTTAACTCTTCATTAATTATTGGTGTTGCTGCTCATGGACAAGCACCATATAAAACAGTATTATCTCATGGTTTCGTATTAGATGGTAAAGGAAACAAAATGTCTAAATCATTAGGAAACACTGTTGATCCTATTAAAATGGTTAATCAATACGGTGCAGATATCTTAAGACTTTGGGCAACATCTGTAGCTTACCAATCTGATGTTAGAATTTCTGATGATATTATGAAACAAGTTGCTGAAAACTATCGTAAGATTAGAAATACAATGCGTTTTGTATTAGGGAACTTAAATGATTTCAAACAAACTGATGTGATTGCAGTTGATCAATTAGAAGAAGTTGATCAATATATGTTAATTGAATTAAATAAATTAGTAAGTGGATATTATGATGCATTAGAAAATTATGATTTCTCTGAAGGAAATCAATTGATCTTAAACACTTTCACAAATGTCTTAAGTGCATTCTATATGGATATGACAAAAGATATTCTTTATATTGAAAAAGCTGATTCATTAAGAAGAAGACAAGTTCAAACTGTTTTATATCACTATGCAAAAACAATGATGAAATTAATTTCTCCAGTATTAGTCTTTACAGCTGAAGAATTACATGATCATTTCCACTGTGATGAAAATAAAGCTGAATCTATCTTCTTAGAAGATGAACCAAAATTATTAGATATTCAAAATGTTGAAGCTATTCAAGCGAAGTTTGAAAAGTTCTTAACATTAAGAAAAGATGTTATGAAATCATTAGAAACTTTAAGAACTGATAAGATCATCAAATCAAACATGGAAGCTCAAGTCACTTTATCATTAAAAGATGAATACAAAGACTTAGCTGAATTAGGTGATACTTTAAAACAATTATTCATTGTTGCAAAAGTTCATTTAGTAGAATCTCATGATGGATTAGATGAATACGATACGGCGTATATTAAATCAGTACCATTCTCTGGAGCACAATGTCCAAGATGTTGGAATCATTTTGATGAAGATGAAATGGTAGAAGATTTATGTCCACGTTGTCATCAAGTTATGAATGGATAAGAAAAGTACTTTGTACTTTTCTTTTTTAGAGAGAGGATTATATGAATAAAGAATTAAAAGCGACATTAATGTTAGTCACTGCTGCGGTGATTTGGGGAAGTTCATTTATCGTTATGAAGAGTGCAGTTGACTTCTTAACTCCTGCAGTACTTTTGTGTATTCGTTTTGTTTTGGCAACCTTATTCTTAACTGTGATCTTTTATAAAAAGGTGATCAGTTTTGATAAAAAAGCAATTAAAGGTGCATTAATAACAGGAACATGTTTATTTAGTGCTTACTATGTACAAACGTGGGGATTGTCAATGACAACACCTGGAAAGAATGCTTTTTTAACAGCCGTGTATTGTGCAATTGTTCCGTTCTTGGTTTGGGTTGTCTATAAAAAGCTACCTGATGCATATAATTTTATTGCGGCAATATTGTGTATTATAGGGGTAGGGTGCGTATCATTAAACGGTGATTTAAGTGTTAATATGGGTGATTTATTAACTTTACTTGGAGGTGTTATGTATGCAGCACATATCTTGCTGACAAAACATTTCTCTAAGGGTGTTGATGGTGCTGCATTTACAGTTTATCAATTTATTGGAGGATCAATTGCGGCATTCCTTGTCGCCTTATTAACTGAAGATTTAAGTGTTGTCACTTATATTAATCAATCAGTGATCTTCCAATTGTTATATCTTGCATTCTTTGCGACGGCAGTGACTCTTGTTTGTCAAACAATTGGTCAAAAGAACACAAGTGAATGCAAGGCATCATTGATTCTTTCATTAGAATCAGTGTTTGGTGTTTTATTCTCAGTTATGTTTTATGGTGAAATTTTGTCAGTTCCTGTTATAATAGGGTTTATATTAATTTTTATCGCTGTTGTTATATCAGAAACAAAATTATCTTTTATTAAGGGGAAAACACATGTTGAAGAAGTTGATTGCTAGTCTTGCGATTATTATTATTGTATTGTCTCAAGTAACACAAACTCATGCTTTAGAAATACCAGAGTTATATTCTAAATATGCATATTTATATGATATAGA
>CAMTOK010000024.1 GCA_947074115.1 uncultured Erysipelotrichaceae bacterium
CCCTTGATCTTTAAGTTTATCAAGCATTGCAGTTGTTTCTTGTGTTTTGCTTGTTTTGAACACTTGATCGATAATCTTTTCTAAAGCTTTTTTACCTAATGGTTTAATAACTTCTTGATTTTTGATGTGTTCTTTTATATCTGTTCCCATAGGAACAAAATATTTACTCGGTGTTGCTTCTAAGTTTTCTTCACTTGAATCATTGATATATGGGAAGCTTCCCTCAAAGATTTGGTTAAAGATAATTTTACCAACACTTGTGATTAAATAACTATTATTTTGTTGCTCTGTGAAAGTCGCATTATTTAATGAAGACCCTCTAATAGCAACTCTTGTGTGTAAATGAACTGTTTTAGCATTATAAGCCATGATTGCTTCATTAACATCAGCAAATACAGTACCTTCACCAGTTTTACCTGGATCTTCTAATGTTAAGTAATAGTTCCCTAACACCATGTCCTGAGACGGTGTAACGATAGGTTTACCATCTTTAGGTCCTAAGATATTGTTAGATCCTAACATTAATTGTCTAGCTTCTTGAATTGCTTCTTCTCCTAAAGGAACATGGACCGCCATTTGGTCACCGTCAAAGTCGGCATTGAAGGCAGGAGTTACAAGAGGATGAAGACGAATTGCACGTCCTTCTACTAATTTAGGTTCAAATGCTTGAATCCCTAATCTATGAAGAGTTGGTGCACGGTTTAGTAATACTGGATGTTCTTTGATCACTTCTTCAACGATTGGCCAAATACAATCATCCATTTTATCAATCATTCTTTCAGCAGCTTTAATGTTATTTGCAATTTGCTTTCTCACTAATCCACTAATAACGAATGGTTTAAATAAGTTTAATGCCATTTCACGAGGAATACCACATTGGTACATTTTTAAATCTGGACCAACGGCGATAACTGAACGTCCTGAATAGTCAACACGTTTCCCAAGTAAGTTTTGTCTAAAACGTCCTTGTTTCCCTTTTAATGTATGGCTTAATGATTTTAGAGGTCTTCCTCCAGCACCAGTTATTGGTTTCGAACGACGTCCGTTATCAATTAAAGCATCAACAGCTTCTTGTAACATACGTTTTTCATTTTGTACGATGATTGAAGGTGTTCCAAGTTCTAATAATTTTTTCAAACGATTATTACGAGTAATAACACGTCTGTATAAATCATTTAAGTCACTTGTTGCGAAACGTCCACCATCCAATTGTAACATTGGTCTTAAATCTGGTGGGATTACAGGTAATACATCTAAAATCATCCATTCTGGTTGATTACTTGATGATCTGAACGCTTCAATTGCTTCTAATCTTTTTATTAATTTAGCACGTTTTTGACCTTGTGCTTCTTTTAACTCTTTATTTACAACTTCAAATTCGTGATCTAAATCAACTTTTTGTAATAAGACTTTAATTGCTTCAGCACCAGTTTTAGCATCGAATTGACTACCGAATTTTTCATAACAGTTACGGAAGTCTCTTTCAGATAAAACTTGTTTGTATTCTAAAGGTGTATTCCCTTTATCTGTAACAACATAAGATACGAAATAGATAATTTCTTCTAATTGTTTTGGTGACATATCTAAGATTAATCCCATACGAGAAGGAATTCCTTTTAAATACCAAATGTGAGCAACTGGTGTTGCTAATTCGATGTGTCCCATACGTTCACGACGTACAGATGACTTAGTCACCTCTACACCACAACGGTCACACACGACACCTTTATATCTTACTTTCTTATATTTACCACAGCTACATTCCCAATCCTTTGAAGGACCGAATATTTTTTCACAAAATAATCCGTCCTTTTCAGGTTTTTGAGAACGATAATTTATCGTTTCAGGTTTTTTAACTTCACCGTAAGACCATTCACGAATTTTTTCTGGAGATGCTAGTCCAATTTGAATTGCTGAAAAATTATTTGAATCTGCCATTCATGATACCTCCTATTCTTCGTCAGTTTCTTCTTCTTCATCTGCGAATAAATCATCGATTAATTCGTCAAATCCGTCAAAAGATTCTTCTTCCTCTTCATTATCGAATTCTTCAACTAAATCTTCTTCTTCAAAATCCTCTTCAACTTCTTCAACAGGTTCTGGAGTCGTTTCAATAGTTGTTGGGAAACGTCTTTCCTCATCTTCTATTTTTCTCTCATCTACTTCTTCACCGTCTTCATTTAACATACGGACATCAAGAGCAAGAGCTTGTAATTCTTTCTTTAATACTCTGAATGATTCAGGTAATCCTGGTTCAGGTAATTTTTGACCTTTAACGATCGCTTCATATGTTTTAACACGTCCAACAACGTCGTCAGATTTAACTGTTAAGATTTCACGTAATGTATGAGCTGCACCATATGCTTCTAGTGCCCAAACTTCCATCTCTCCAAATCTTTGTCCACCGTTTTGTGCTTTACCACCTAATGGCTGTTGAGTAACTAATGAGTATGGTCCAACAGATCTCGCATGTAACTTATCGTCAACCATGTGAGCAAGTTTGATCATATACATGACACCGACTGAAATTGGAGAATCAAAATATTCACCAGTACGACCAGAAATAACTGGTTGTTTACCATCGATATTCATTCCTGCATCTAACATAATGTTCTCTAAGTCTTTTGCATTAATACCATCAAAGGCTGGAGTTGCAAAGTACATACCTAATTCTCTAGCAGCATATCCTAAATGTAATTCTAACACCTGACCGATGTTCATACGTGAAGGAACCCCAAGAGGATTTAACATGATATCTAATACTGTTCCATCTTCTAAGTGAGGCATATCTTCAATTGGTAAGATTTTAGAGATAACCCCTTTATTACCATGACGACCTGCCATTTTATCTCCCTCAGAGATTTTACGTTTTTGTACGATATAAACTTTAACAACTTTATTAACACCTGGTTGTAAATCATCTTTATTTTCTCTAGAGAAAACTTTAATATCATGAACAATACCAGCACCACCATGAGGTACTTTTAATGAATTGTCTTTGACTTCTCTTGATTTTTCACCGAAGATTGCAAGTAAAAGTTTTTCTTCAGCTGATAATTCAGCTTGACCTTTAGGTGTTACCTTACCAACTAAGATATCTCCCTCTTTTACTTCAGCACCAATCATAATAATACCTTCGCTGTTTAAGTTCTTACGAGCTTCATCTCCAACGTTAGGAATATCACGAGTGATTTCTTCAGGTCCTAATTTTGTATCACGACATTCAATGCTATATTCTTCAATATGAATTGATGTATAAACATCATCCTTTACTAATCTTTCAGACATAATAACCGCATCTTCATAGTTATATCCATTCCATGTCATGAATCCAACTAATACGTTTTGTCCTAATGCTAATTCACCTTGTTCCATTGAAGGCCCGTCAGCTAAGATTTCTCCTTGCATAACGCTGTCTCCAACTTTAACAATTGGTTTATGGTTAATACATGTACCAGCATTTGAGATTGTAAACTTAGATAATCTATAATCTTTTTTACCATATTCGTTTTCTATTGTAATTTTTTTCGCATCAACATAGCAAACTGTTCCAGCTTCTTTTGCAACAATTGCTGCCCCAGAATCTCTAGCTGCTTGATGTTCCATACCAGTTCCTACATATGGTGTATGAGGATCAAGTAATGGTACTGCTTGACGCTGCATGTTGGCACCCATTAGGGCACGAGTCGCATCATCGTTCTCTAAGAATGGAATACATGACGTCGCAACAGATACGATCTGTTTTGGAGAAATATCGATAAAATCAACTTCTTCAGGCTTAGCCATGATATTTTCACCTAAATGACGAGCAATAACTTGGTCATCTAAGATTCTTCCAGTTTGTTCTTCTATTGTTACTTTTGCTTGCGCAATAATATAATTTTTTTCTTCATCAGCTGTTAAATAACGAACATTATCTTCGATTACACAGCTATCTGTAACTTTTCTATATGGAGTTTCAATGAAACCATATTTATTAATTTTTGCATAAGAAGCAAGTGTTGAAATTAACCCGATGTTTGGTCCTTCAGGTGTTTCGATTGGACAAATACGTCCGTAGTGAGACGCATGAACGTCACGGACTTCGTATCCTGCACGGTCACGAGAAAGTCCCCCCGGTCCTAATGCAGATAAACGACGTTTATTTGTTAACTCTGCTAATGGATTGATTTGATCCATGAACTGAGATAATTGAGATGATGAAAAGAATTCTTTCATCGCAGCTGTTAATGGACGGATATTTGTTAATGAAGATGGTGTGACACTATCAACTTCTGATAATGACATTCTTTCCTTAACAACTCTTTCCATTCTTGATAAACCGATTCTGAATTGATTTTGGATTAATTCACCCACTGAACGTACACGTCTATTTCCTAAATGGTCGATATCGTCTAATAATCCAATACGACTCATTAAACTTACTCTATCGTCTGACGCTAAGTCTAAAGCGTCAAAGATATCAACTAAGTTTAACATATAAGAATAAGATGCGATCATATCAGCGATTGTTACGAATTTGTAGTCAACCGATAAGTCAGTTCCAACAACTTTCATCACTTTTGTTTTAGCATCATCTGCGTAAACATGTAATGACTGGATAACACCATGAGATTCCATGATTTCATTCATTTTAATTTCAGTTGTATGTGCTCCAGCTTGGAAGACAGGTCTTACGACTTCAATCTTATCTTTTGTTAATAATGTTCCTTTTTCAAAGACAACATTACCATCAACGTCAACGATATCTTCAGCTGTAATTCTGTTTGTAATTCTATCAATTAGACTTAATTTTTTTGACAACTTAAAACGTCCAGCTCTCGCTAGGTCATATCTCTTCGCATCAAAAAACTTAGCAAATAAAAGCGTATTTGCTCCATCTAATGTTGCCGGTTCACCCGGTCTTAATTTGTTATAAATTTCGATTAATGCTTCATCAGTATTATGAGTAGGATCTTTTGCTAATGTATTACGAATAAACTCGTGATCTCCTAATACATTAATAATATCTTCATCACTACTTAAACCTAAAGCTCTAAGTAAAATTGTACCTGGTATTTTTCTTGTTCTATCAATACGCACATTTAAAACATCTTTAGCGTCATTTTCGAACTCTAACCAAGTCCCTCTTGAAGGGATCAAGCTTCCCGTAAAGACAATTTTCCCGCTTTTATCAACTGAGTCATCAAAATACGCTCCTGGTGAACGCACTAATTGTGATACAATTACACGTTCAGCACCATTAATAATAAACGTACCAGCGTCTGTCATTAATGGGAAATCCCCCATGAACACATCATCATTTTCTTTAATTTCACCTGTTGAGTTATTCACTAAACGAAGTGTAGCTTTGATTGAAGCTGCATAGTTAGTATCTCTATCCTTAGCTTCATCTACTGTATATTTAGGTTTTTCAAAACGACAATCAACGAACTCTAATGTTAGAGTTCCCCCAAAATTACTAATAGGGTAAATATCATTGAATACTTCCTTTATTCCTTCATTTTTAAACCATTCATAAGAATTTGTTTGAACTTCTACAAGATTTGGTAGTTCTAAAGAACCACTAATTCTTGAATAGTTTTCACGTTTAATACGACTTTTTGCTTGAGTAACATTCTTTTCCAAATCGATTCACTCCTTTTTCAATTATCTCCATCTCGTTCAAAGCATAGTAAAAAGCACTGCTTTTATACATGAGTAGGCATTTTATTATACTAGCATAGTGTCCTAGTCAAGTCAATACCAAGTTTTACTTTTTAATATCACTTTTAACCCCATATTTTTGCAGTACTATTTAACTGATTTTAATACATAATAACCTTTATCTTTTAAAACGATTTGACAGTTACCAAAAACTTCTTCCATCTTCTTTTGTGAGGATGGTGCACCTTGTTTCTTTTGTATAACAATATATAAAGATCCTCCAACATTTAAATGTTGATATGCTCCCTCTAATATATCAAATACAACTTTTTTCCCAGCACGTATTGGTGGATTTGAAACAATAAGATCAAATTGTCCCTTTACGTTTTCATAAACAAAACTTTTATGAATCTTTACATTATCTAAACTATTGGCTTTTGCAGACATTTGACATAATTCTATTGCACGATCATTAACATCTACCATTTCAACACATTCCAAACAAGCATATACTTTTTTAAGTGACAACCCTAACGTTCCATAACCACATCCAACATCAAGTAGCGATTTTTCTGAATCGATTTCTATAGCGTTTAATAAGACGCGCGACCCGTAATCAACTTTATCTTTTGAAAATACGCCATTGTCACTTTTAAATAGTATTGTATGATCTTTGAATCTTAATTCAACATCATGAATATTTGATTCAAGATTTCTATTATCCGTATAATAATGAGCCATAACTATTTCTCCTATAAAAAAAGCCCGCAATGGGGCTTTTGATTAACAATTATTTAACTTCTACAGTTGCTCCTGCAGCTTCTAATTGTTCTTTAACTTTTGCTCCTTCTTCAGCAGGAACGTCTTTTTTGATTTCAGCTGGTAATTTATCTACCATACCTTTTGCTTCAACTAATCCTAAACCAGTGATTTCTCTAACTGCTTTGATTACTGCAACTTTAGTTGCTCCAACATCAGTTAAAGTTACTGTTACGTTAGCTGGTGCTGCATCAGCAGCTCCTGCATCAGCTGCAACCATAGCAACTGGTGCTGCTGCAGTTACGTCGAATTTTTCTTCGATTGCTTTTACTAAATCATTTAATTCTAAAATTGTTGCTTCTTCTAAGTAAGCTAAAATATCTTCATGTGCTAATTTTGCCATTTTTATATCCTCCGTTATATTTGTTATTCTGCAGCTGCTGCTGCTCCATCTTCTCTTGAATCTGCTACTGCTTTAACTACTCTTGCAAACTTGCTAACTGGTGCTTGTAAGCATCCAAGTAACATAGAGTACATACCTTCTCTGTTTGGTAATTTTGCAACAGCCATCATTTCTTCTTGAGGTAAGTATTTACCTTCAACATAACCAGCTTTGATTACTAATGCGTCATGTTTCTTAGCGAAATCTGCTAATGCTCTCGCTGGAGCAACTGCATCATCACGTCCGAAAGCGACAGCGTTAGGTCCAACTAAGTGCTCAACTAATTCAGTCATTCCTTCTTGTTCAACAGCTCTTTGTACTAACTTGTTTTTGTAAACTTTAAAACCGATATTTTCAGCTCTTAAGATTCTACGTAACTCAGTCATTTCAGAAACTTTTAATCCACGATATTCTACAACGACAGTTGATTGAGCATCATGTAATTGCTGAGCGATTTCAGCAACGACTTGTTGTTTTGCTTCAATGATCTCTTTAGACATTGCTACACCTCCTATAAAATTTTATATATGCAACAATATATCGTATATAAAACTCCCTACGGATAGGGAGTTGTCAAGTAATTTGACAATATCCCTCGGCAACATTATTAAGGTTTCCCCGTTGCTGTCTACGGTATATTGATTGCGATGAATCAATTCGCTTATTAAGCGACTACTTTAACGCTAGGTCCCATAGTTGTAGAAACCGCAACGTTTTTCATGTAAGTTCCTTTTGCTACAGATGGTTTAGATTTAATTAATAATTCATTAACCGTGTTGAAGTTTTCAACTAATTTTTCTGCATCAAATGATACTCTACCGATTGGTACATGTACATTTCCGTCTTTGTCAGTACGGTAAGTAACTTTACCAGCTTTTGTTTCTTGAACAGCTTTAGTAACATCCATAGTTACTGTTCCTGTTTTAGGGTTTGGCATTAATCCTTTAGGTCCTAGGATACGTCCTAATTTACCTAATTCAGCCATCATATCTGGAGTGGCAATCATAACTTCAAAATCTAACCAACCTTTTTGGATATCTTCTAAAATTTCTTTACCACCAACAACGTCTGCTCCTGCAGCTTTTGCTTCTTCTAATTTAGCACCTTGAGTAATAACTAAAACTTTTTTAGTTTTCCCAGTACCATTTGGAAGCACAACTGCTCCACGTAATTGTTGATCAGCATGTCTTGTGTCTAATCCTAATTTGAATACAACATCAACACTTGCGTCAAATTTAACGTTACTTGTTTGTTTCACTAAAGCAACTGCTTCTTCAATTGGGTAAGCTTTACCTTTTTCTACAAGAGCAGCGGCTTCATTAAATCTTTTGCTTTTTTTAGCCATTCTTTTTCTCCTCCTTAGTGGTCATAGCGGATCTTCCTCCCACTATATAAGAGAGAATCTTCTCTCTAAACAGTTTAAACTAAGCGTCTAAACCTTCAACTTTTACACCCATATTACGAGCAGTACCAGCAACAATACGCATAGCCCCATCAAGGTCATTTGCATTTAAGTCTGGCATTTTGTACTCAGCGATTTCTTTCAATTTATCAGCTGATAATGTAGCTACAGTTTGTTTTGAATCTGAAGCTGCTTTTTTTAATCCACATGCTTTTTTAATTAATTCTGCAGTTGGACTTGTTTTTAAAACGAATTCGAAGCTTTTGTCTTCAAATACTGTTAAAACAACAGGTACTGTTTCACCCATACGTTCTCTTGTTTGATCGTTGAATGCTGTACAGAATTTTGGCATTTGGATTCCCGCACCTGCTAATGCCGGTCCTGGTTTAGCTCCACCAGCTGGGAATTGAATTTTCATAATTCTTGTGACTTTTTTACTCACGCGACACACCTCCTATTAAAATTTGTCCGTGCTGTGGTCAATTGGATGTCAATCCTTCCACGCATAGTAACACATATTGCGTCGTTTAATTATTATAATGATATTATTCGATATTGCAAGTATTTTTTGCCTTTTTATCGAATTTTTTTCAATTACTAAAGAATACCATTTTTATAAAATAAAAGAGTTAACTCTATTGTTAACTCTTATACTTTATTATTAATCATAATCAACAGTTAAATCTGCTTTTTCTAATTGAATCAATTCAACTTCCATTGGAGTTTTGTTACCGAATAAATCAATTAACACTGTAGCAATTTCTTTATCTAAGTCAATATGCTCAACTTGTCCTTCTCTTCCAGCGAATGGTCCAGATAGAACTTTAACTAAATCACCCTCAGTGAAATGAACTTCGATTTGAGATGTTTTAATACCAACTCTTTTTAAGATAGGATCAACTTCATGTTTTTGAAGCGGGAATGGTTTAGCCCCTCCCCCTGATGAACCGATAAATCCTGTAACACCAGAAGTATTACGAACAACATACCATGCTTCATCAGTCATGATCATTTCAACCAAAACATATCCTGGGAACATATTTTTAGTTTTATTAATTTTTTTACCATCTTTAATTTCAGTTTCAACATGTTCTGGAATAACAATATTAAATAAACAATCTTGTAATCCCATAGATTCTACACGTTTTTCTAAGTTTTCTTTTACTTTATTTTCATGACCTGAATACGTATTAACAACGTACCAGCGTCTTCCTTCTTCATTCATTCCTGCCATTTTAGTTCATCCCCAATGCATTTAAAATCATCGCAATCACTGCATCACTTGCATAGAAGTAAATTCCAAACAAGATACAAAACACTAATACGATAAATGAGTTTTGGATTAAGTCTTTTCTTTTTAACCAACTAATATTCTTAATTTCTGCTCTGATCCCTTTAAGAGAGAACCATTCTTTCATCTTCATCTAAACATTCCTCCTATTTAGTTTCTTTATGCAATGTGTGTTTTCCACAGTTCTTGCAATATTTATTTAATTCTAGTCTTTCAACATTTTCACGTTTATTTTTTTGAACTGAATAGTTTCTAGACAAGCACTCAGTACATACCAATATAACTTTTTGTTTCATGTTTACCAATCCTTTACATTTCTATAATGTAACACATTTCATTTCTCTAGTCAATGCTTGACTTTTTGACGATATCGATAAACTGCATTATACACACTTTTTATTGAAATATCCATGATTTCTGCAACTTCCTCTTCGCCATATCCATCAAAAATATACTGCATAATCTCCCACTCTCTTTTAGAGGCAGCAGCCTTCCCAACATGCATATATTCTTCTTCCGTTTCTCTAATGATCAAAGATGTTGATGGCATATCTTCTAGTGATGATGGAATGATTTCTTCATAACGTGTATCATCTTCTCTACCAACGAAATCATCTAAAGAAATGAGTTTGTTTTCTTTATATATTCTTATATCTTTCCCTGCATTCGTCATATTCATAATACGTCTTGTGATCGCTATACGAACAAAGTGACTGATGCTCGTATTTTGATCTGTCCGATAACTATCTAACGCGATAAAGAAGTTAGACATTGAAACTTGTACAAAATCCTCAAGATCTAATCCTAAGTAATTATAATAACAGAGTGGTTTGATCCACTGTCTGACCTTTCCCACATACTTGTGGTAAAGACACATCTTTGCATCTTCATTACCACAACGCATTAAATATAGTAGTTCTTCTTCGCTATAACCCTCCAAAATATCTCCCTTCTATTTATAAAGGATGACGAGAATTAAATACTTGATACAAGATGACAGCTGTTGCCACCGATGCATTTAGAGAAGTGACGTGTCCAACCATCGGTAAAATCACATTCATATCGCAGTGAGATTTTACTAATCTTGATATCCCAAACCCCTCAGAACCTATAACGACAACAAGAGGCATATTATAATCAATCTCTCTATAGTCTTTCGATTCATGTAAATCACATCCAACAACCCAAAAACCTTGTTTCTTTAAATCCTCCAAAGTCCTAGATAAATTTGTGACCTGCGCCACCTTAACATGATCAATTGCTCCAGTAGACACTTTAGCGACAGTTGATGTTAAACCGACACTGCGGTTCTTCCCAATAATAACACCATCCACACCAATAGCGTCACTTGTTCTTAAAATTGCACCTAAGTTATGTGGATCTTCTAATCCATCTAACATTAACAACAAAGGTTGTTTCCCTTTTGGAATACTTGCTAATATCTCTTTTACCGATGAATAGCCATAACCTTCAACTTGTGCGACAATCCCTTGATGAGCAACTGACCCAACCAAATCATTTAATACATTCTTTTGAGTAACAAATGTGACTTTAGCATTTTTACTTTGAATTAAAGATAACAGTTTATCATCTTTTAAATTCTTCATCATGTAAACCTCATACACTGGCTTATTCCCTTTTAAAGATTCTATAACTGTATTCTTTCCATAAATATATTGTCTCATTTTTTTACCTCAACTTTTCTCATTTTTTTCTCAAATTACCTGATCAACTGCTTCATTAACAAACTTTTTGTACAATTCGAACAATTCTTCAATACGCTCTGTTTTCTTTAATAGATATAAATGACCTATCAAAGCTTCAAAACCTGATGACTGATTATGTGTCACAACGCTTGTATTTTTCATTGTTCTTGTGTTCTTAGCATTTCTACCTCTTTTATAGATTGAGATCTCGTGCTCATCTACCCACTCATTACACATTGCTTCTTGCATAAATGCTGCTTGTGCCTTTGCACTTACATAACGAATAGCTTCCTTTTGTAGAAGATCTGGTTTCACTATTTCTTTTTCAACAATTAAATATTCTCTAACATATACCTCAAAAATACCGTCTCCCAAATAAGCAAGGACAAGAGGATTCATTAATTCCGGTCTCATTAAATAATACCTAATTCAATAAGTTGTGCACGCAACCCATCAGCAACTTCAAAGTTTTTATTAGACTTTTCACTTAACCAATTTTTATACAATTCAATTTCTTGATCATTCATAACCTTTGGTTGGCAGATAAACCCAATTGTTTGTAACATGACAACCAAAGTATTGTATTCTAACAATAGCTGATTATAATCACCTTTACTCGCTCTGATTTCAGCATTCACTTTTTTAACTTGGTCCAAAATTTGAGTCAATGCTAATGATGTGTTTAAATCATCACTAAGTGACTCAACCATTTGATCAACAGTTTCTTTAACAAATTGATCTCCCTTAACTTTGTAAACCTGTAAGATTAATGATGCTTGTTTAATTACATTTTCAACTTTATTGACTTCTTTCTTTACATTTTCTAATAATTCATTATTAAAATTAAGAGGATTTCTATAATGCGTAGATAACATTAACCATTTATATACGTTGCACTTTAATTCCTCAAGTAAATCTTTTGCCCACATAACATTTCCAAGTGATTTAGACATCTTTTGATTATCAATATTAATCATTTGGTTATGCATCCAAACGTTCGCTATAGGGTGATGATGGCATGCATATGATTGGGCAATCTCATTTTCATGATGGGGGAACTTGAGATCTTGTCCACCTCCATGAATATCAATACGACCTTCTTCAAATAAATCATTAATCATAACGACACACTCAGTATGCCACCCAGGACGCCCTTTACACCAAGGACTATCAAATTTTATACCCTCGTCTGTATTTTTCCATAAAGCAAAGTCAGTTGAACTTTCTTTTTTATCTGTATCGCTTACACGTTCACTCGCACCAGCAATCAAATCTTCAACCTTGATCCCTGATAACATACCGTATTCTTTAATCTTAGTCACTCTAAAGTAAACATCTCCATCTACTTCATAAGCATAACCTTTATCAATAAGGTCAGCGATAAAATCAATGATTGGTGTCATTGTGTCAGTAACTCGTGGCGAGAATGTTGGTTTTAATAAATTTAAACCATCTCTTACATCTTCATAGGCATGAATATATTTATCAGCCAATTCTCTTTCAGTTAAGCCTTCATTTTTTGCTGCTTTTATAATTTTATCATCTACATCAGTAAAGTTAGAAACAAAAGTCACATCATAACCTTGATATTCAAATGTTCTTCTTAAGACATCAAAAACAATCATCGGTCTTGTATTACCAATATGAACATAGTTATATACAGTTGGTCCACAGACATAAATACTCACTTGACCTTCTCTTATAGGAACAAATTCTTCCTTTTTGTTTGTAAGTGAATTAAACAGTTTCATAAATATCCTCCTCTTCATAAATAAAAAAGCAAATGATCAAGACACTTTGTGTTTACCCACTTCATCATATGCTTCAAGATATCTTTTAACGCAAGACGACGTTCTTTCTTTTCAAAAGACTCAAGCAAGTGCATCCCTATGATCCATCGAACTATTTCCACCAACAAGTTCTCTCTATACATTTCATCATATTTCATTCTTACCTATAATTTACCTTTAATATAACAAAATCCGTATTATTTATCAAGTTATTTAAGATTTTAAAAAGGAGCTAGGCTCCTTTTTGTTAAAACATTGTATTATACATATCAATATACATATCTGCAGAACGTTCCCAATTCAAACATGTTTTCATTGCACGTTCTACCAAACCATCCCAAACTTCTTTTTGGTAATAGAAATGGAGAGCATATTTAAGCACGCAGATCATGTCATATCCTGAATATTTCGTGAAACGGAACCCGTTACCCGTATTATCAAATTCATTATAAGCATCGATACTATCTTTTAATCCACCCGTTTCTCTAACAACAGGTATTGTTCCATATCGTAAAGACATCATTTGTGATAATCCACATGGTTCAAATAATGAAGGCATTAAGAATAAATCACAACTTGCATATATACGACAAGATAACCCAGGATCATATTTTAGATTTAATGATAACTGACCAGGATATTGTCTCGCTTTTTCTTTTAAGCGTTCTTCATAAGCGTAATCCCCTGCACCAAGGATACACAATTGAATGCCTTCTGCCATCATTTCATCTATTCTTTCAAGAACCAAATCAAGACCCTTTTGCCATGTTAAACGTGTCACCATACCAACGAGCGGTTTGTCACAAATTTCAAGACCAGTCTCCTTTTGAAGTTCTGTTTTGTTTAATTTCTTTATATCTTTAACAGTTTCCACATTGTATTTATGTGCAATATATTTGTCTGTACTTGGATCATAAAGAGATTCGTCAATACCATTGAGAATTCCCCATAGGTCATGACTTCTCATACGTAAGATTGGATCAAGCCCTTCACCAAATTCAGTTCCCATAATTTCTTGCGAATATGTCCATGATACTGTAGAAATACGATCACTATAAACAAGTGCCGATTTCAACATATTAAGACATCCTTCATGACGACATGCACCTTCGTCATATAATTGTTTAGACAATCCAAATGTATCCTCTAATAATCGTGGATCACATTTCCCTTGATAAGCAAGGTTATGAATTGTTGTTACAATTTTAATATTTTCATAGAATGGATAGAATTGATATTTTGCTTTATACAATGGTGCAATCATTGCTGCTTGCCAATCGTGTAAATGTAAGATATCAGGTTTGATTTTTAAACGTGATAACATTTCTAAAACAGCAACATCATAGAATGCAAATCTCTCGTTATCATCTCCATAACCATAACATCCACTTCTACCAAAGTATTGTTCATTATCAATAAAGTAATATTTCACACCTTCTACTTGTGCTTCAAAAATACCACAATAACAATAACGCCACCCTAAATTGACATAGAAATGAGTCACATATCTAATTTGATCAGTACGCGCTATATCTTTATAGTACGGTAAGACTACTGTACATTCATGACCTTTGTTAACCAAAGCTTGTGGTAATGATCCAAGCACATCCGCAAGACCTCCCGTTTTGATAAACGGTAAAGCCTCACTTGCTGCCATAACAATTTTCATTAGACAATATCTCCTTCTTTAATATAAAGAGGTTCTGTACTTCCATTTAATGAAGTTTTGTGTTGTATTCTCACATCTTTATCGATAATAACATTTTCAATAGTCGCGCCTGGACAAATGTATGCTCCATTTAAGACAATACAATTTTTAACGACTGCGTCTTTACCTACAATAACATTTCTTGATAAAACACTTCCTTCTACATATCCATCAACAATAGCGCCATTAGCGATAAATGATTTTTTAACTTGTGCATTTTTTAAATACTTTGTTGGAGGTGTATCATTTGTATTTGTAAAGATAGGCCAAGTGCTTTTAAAGACTTGTGTTGAAACATTCATATCTAAGAATTCCATACTCACTTTATAGTACTCAGCAAATGAATTAATATTTCTTGCAAAACCTTTATATTTATATGCATAGATTTTTCTTTCATCACATACATATGCTAAAATATCTCTTAAATCAAAGAAAGAACTCATTGTTTCAGCTTGAGAAATTAAATCTAATAGTGTTTCTCTATTAAATACATATGTTTCTAATGAAACATCTCTTTCTTTTCTATTTCCTTTATTTTGTCTAATCTCTTGAACACATCCATCTTTAACTCTAACATAATCAGATCCAATGAATTGTTCATCTGCACTATCAACTGATTGATAAACCATAGTAATTTGAGCACCTGTTTTGATATGCGCATCAACAAGTTCTCTATAATCCATAGTCGTAATAATATGAGCTGGCGCAATAACAACGTAATCTTCTTGATTCTTTTTCAAGAATGATATATTTTCTTTTATATTATTTATATCATGGTTGTATTTTCCTTCATTAGCGAACTTTTCATTATATAGTAATGAAACCCCACCAGATTTTGAATTGAAATTCCATGAATTCCCGTTCCCCAAATGTTTAAATAAAGATCTAGGCTTTTCTTTAATTAACACACCGACATTCTCAATTTGAGAATTTGACATATTTGATAATACAAAATCGATAATTCCATAACGCCCTAAGAAACTTACTGACGCTACCGGTCTTGTATTTGTTAATCCTTTTAATGATACATGCGAATGTAAATTTACTATCCCTAATACTCTTGCCATTTTTTCCCCTCCTAGCGACTCACAAGTTCAACTTTATCAGAATCAAGGTTTATCCTTTCATTTGATTTTATAACCATTCCTTCATCTACTATACAACGATTCAGTTTTGCCCCTTCTTCTACAAGAACACCTGGCATCAATACTGAATCAATGACTTCAGCGCCTTCTCCTATATAGACATTTTCAAAAAGAACAGATCCTTCTACTTGTCCATTAACAACACACCCCTGTGTTACTAAAGAATTTTTTAACGACGCTTCTAATCCGATGATTTGTGGTTTACTTAATGAATCTTCACTATATATCTTCCAATCTTTCTTTGTATTATAAAGATCTAGATCTTGATCATTTAATAAATCCATGTTGGCTTGCCATAAACTATCAACTGTTCCTACATCTTTCCAATATCCTTGGAATTCATATGCATATAATTTAGATTGATCATTTAACATAGCTGGAATAATATTCATCCCAAAGTCATGTTTACTATTTTCATCCATTGCATCTGCTTTTAAGTAACTTCTTAATTTTTGATAATTGAAAATATAAATCCCCATTGACGCTAAAGTTGATTTTGGATGTTCTGGCTTTTCTTCAAACTCCACAATCATTCTGTCTGCATCAGTATTCATAATACCAAAACGACTTGCTTCTTCTAAGCTGACATCTAATACAGCAATTGTAGCATCAGCTCCTTGTTCCTTGTGAGCAGCAAGCATATCTGAGTAATCCATTTTGTAAATATGATCCCCTGACAAGATTAAAACATATTCAGGATCATACTGATCTAGGAAACTAATGTTTTGATAAATAGCGTCTGCTGTCCCTTGATACCAAGACGCTCCAACTTCCCCTCTTTCTCTTGCTGGTAAAATTGCGGCTAATGAGTTGTTCCCATCTAATCCCCATTTTGAACCTCCACCAACGTAAGTTCCTAATAAAACTGATTCATATTGTGTTAAAACCCCAACAATATCAATCCCTGAGTTTGCGCAGTTACTCAATGGAAAATCTATAATTCGATATTTTCCCCCAAAATAAACAGCAGGCTTAGCCACTTTAGCTGTTAAAGACTCCAATCGAGTCCCTCTTCCCCCTGCTAAAATCATTGCGACCATTTCTTTTTGCATATATATCCTCCTTCTAGCCTATACTATAATTTTATCATAATTATCATATTATGTAATTAACTTTAACATACTTGAATATAATTTTATGGGGGATTTTGTCGATAAATAAATTTAGTTTAAATAACCTGTGTCAAGTTTTGATAAAACTTGCATATAGTAAAAAGAGGTGATACAAATGTCTCCACGTATTCAATACACGGATAATGACATAGAACTCTTAGCTAGAATCATGAAGGCAGAGGCTCTGGGTGAAGGTGACGAAGGTATGTTAATGGTTGGTAACGTCGTCGTTAATCGAGTCGTTGCGAATTGCGACGTATTTAAGAATACTCGTAACATTTCAGAAGTCATCTATCAAAAGAATGCATTTTCCGGTGTCGGACAACCACTCTTCAACCAAGCTGTTAATGAGAAAGAAAAAGAACTTGCGTTAAGGAACATTAATGGATACCGAGTTGAACCAGCAACAAATGCATTATGGTTTAAAAATCCAGGCAAGAATGTCGCTTGTCCGGAAAAATTCTATGGTGAATTAACAGGACGGTATAAAAACCACTGTTTCTATGCACCTGCAGGAAAATTAAATTGTGACTTATAGGAGGAAATATGGACACAAATAAAACTATATTGGAAGGTAGCGCACCAGCTACTCCAAACTTACCAACACCTATCGCGGAACAAACTTACATTGAAAATATATTAAGAGCTAATGTAGGTCGATTAGGAACTTTTTACTTCACTTATACAGGAAGTAATGATTGGCGCGATCGCGCTTATAAAGGTGTTATTGAACAAGTTGGACGTGACCACTTTGTGGTTGGAGATCCAAAAAACCAAAAACATTATTTATTCCAATTCATCTACTTTGATTGGGCAGAATTTGACGAAACAATTAACTTTTAAAAATAGGATGTTGCATCGCAACATCCTATTGTTTTTCTCTTATATATTGTCTAACTTGTGAAATAAAATGTAACGATCCCGTAAAGACGAGCAAGTCATATCGGTTTGAACACGCTGAGAGTGCATCTCTAAAATGAGGATAGCATTCTCCCAAGTGACCTAACTCACTTAAATCGGTAACACGTTCATCTTCAAATGATGTTAAGATCAAATCATAATTTGATTCATTTATCAAATCATACATATCTTTATAATCCTTATCTGACAAAACAGAAAAAATAATACCTATATGTTTATCATGAGGTAATGACATCAATAATGCTTCAATAGCAGGGATATTATGAGCACCATCTAGAATAATATCTTGATCATTAAGTGTGAACTTTTCATAACGTCCTTCCCATATGAGACCACTGACACTTTTTGAAACAATATCCACATCAACATCAATCAATGACATTGCGATATCAATCGCAAGTGCTATGTTATTGATTTGATACTTTGGTAAGCTGTTCAAATGACATGTTACCCCTCTATAGACAAACGTATGGTCATTAAGATGTTCTATTGATTGGTTATGATGAAAGGTTGCCTGCATGAACATACAGTATTCTTCCATAAGAGAAAGAATATGAGGACTTTGTTCAGTTGTAAAGAAATGTTGATGTGCTTTAATAATACCACACTTATTTAAAGCAATGTCTTCTCTTGTTGTTCCTAATTGCATTTGATGATCAAGACCAACTTGTGTAATGGCGCTAATATATGAATCAACAACATTCGTTTTGTCATCCTTTCCACCAATACCTGTTTCAATGATTCTGACATCAAGTTCCTCATCATCAAAGTACCTTAACATGATAAGAACGTCTATTTCAAACATAGACAACCCATCTTTTTCTATTGTTGGATACAATTCATTAATATATTTCAGAAGAAGTTCATCTTCAATGGGATGATTGTTTATCCTTATTCTATCATTATGAACTGTAATATACGGTGATGTAAAAGTTCCAACTCTAAGACCGTGGTTCATGAAGATTTCTCTTAAGAAATTAACAGTTGACCCTTTTCCATTCGTACCTGCAATATGTATTATGTTCTTTTGGGAAAGTGAAACCCCTAAGTTATGAACAGTTTTTTTAAAATCATCTAAACTTCTTCTATTTCTTTGAGATTCAATATATGTAATTGCTTCTAAAACATGATTAAACATCTTCTATTCTCCAATCAATTGGATTCCTATTCATATCTATTAACAATTGATTGATCTTTGAAAATGGTTGAGAACCAAAGAACCCACGATACGCTGATAGAGGTGATGGGTGTGCACTTTCAATAATAAAATGATGACTATCAATCATTTTCTTTTTATTTTGTGCATGTTTACCCCACAAAACAAAGACAATAGGTTCGCTTCTTTGATTAAGAAACTGTATTACATGATCTGTAAAGATTTCCCACCCCATATTCTTATGAGACGCTGCCTCGTGCGCACGTACACTCAACACCGTATTCAACAACAATACACCTTGTTGACTCCACGCAGATAAATCTCCATGACTTGGTATATCATACCCTAAATCGTCTCTTAATTCTTTATACATATTCATAAGACTTGGAGGAATTTTAACACCCTTGTTCACGCTAAACGCCAAGCCATTAGCCTGACCATCATCATGGTATGGATCTTGACCTAAAATGACGACATTAACATTTTGATAAGGACACTGTTCAAAACAAGCAAATGTCTTATCTGTTGGTGGAAAAACATCATACATACTTCTTTGTTTCATTAATGTTTTTTCTAATTCAATATAATAATCTTGTTGCTTTTCTAATTCTATAAATTCATTAAAATCATTTAACATCACTATAACTGCCCTTCATTAATAAGATGATCAATCAGTTCTGCAACCGCAAAACCATCATAATCATTCTGAGTAATATAATCAGCATGCGCCTTGATGTGTTCACTCGCGCCTTGTACGCACACACCTAGCCCAGCTTCTTTAATCATTTCAATATCGTTATCATTATCACCAATAGCGATAACATCTTGGACATCAATATTTAAATAATCAGCTAAGAAATTAAGGCCAACACCCTTATTGACACCAGGAGCATTAAATTCTAAATAACGATAAGAAGAAAATGTTGTTGATACTTTTTCCATAAGTTCACTAGGTATATCAGAAGCTATTTCTCTTAATCGTTCAATATTAGGTAAAGCATATAATACTTTGGCTATTTTTTGACCCTTTAATTGATCAATTTCATCTTCACTTAATATCTTATATGTCGCTTTCTGTATTTGTTTTCTCTCAACTTCTTCATCACTTGGATGAATAAAATAACAACAATCCAATGTAAACACCATCAAACAGACTTCTAAATTTAATCCATGTTTAATAAGTTCAATCGCTATATCAGCATCTAAATTCTGAAATCTTAGTATTTTTTGTTGATGATTTTCTACAATCAAACCACCATTCAAACAAATACTATATGTATCTTTCATATTCGTCATTCCAAGTTCACTAACGATATCTTGGACAATTTCATATGACCTACCAGTACATATGACAAACTGAACACCACGTTCTCTTACCTTTTGAATCGCCTTTAAGTTTTCTTTTGGTATGTGATGATCCACAAGCAATGTTTCATCTAAATCAGATAATATCATTTTATACATAACGTCTCTCCTTTATAAAAAAAATAAGCCGAAGCTTATTTTTTAACATCTGGTAATTTAATAACAACTTCTCCATCTTTAGAGAAGATATAATGATCACGTGCATATTGAGCAACATAGTCTTCATCAGCTAATAAACTCACTTCATCAGATAAGTTTTCTTTTTGTGCGGCAAGCTCATCGCGTTTCGCTTCTAACTGTGAAACGGCAAGCTGTCTTTCATAAACATTTAATCCTGTATTGATGACAAAGTACAAGACAAAACCAAGCATAATAACGCCAGCTATCGGCGTGAGTTTTGTAACTCTTTTTGTTCCCTTTTTTCTTGTTTTTTCTTTTCTCGTTTCAACTTTTTTTCTTGTTTTCGCTTGTTGCACTTTACCTTCACCGCCCTTGCTCTTTTCTTCATTATAGCACTAATTTTTCTAAAAAAGAAGACCAAAGGAGATAGAATTCGTTTGACAAACTTCACAATTTCTTCGAGAAACAACAAAAAGTGTTTTGCGTAATATTTTTGGTAAAACAAATATCCCAAAAACATGACAATAAAGTAATAAAATCTAAGGACTCCGTCATTTAAATACACCATCCCATAGAAGTAAAGAAAACCAAAAGCAATACCAATACCTGCTTGAAGAATATATCTTAACCATTTAAATACATGATAAAATGCACGATTCAAAACATGATACATCCCACTCATCATAAATCCAAACACAAATGAATAGATTAATGTTTGGAATTGAACCAAAAGATCCATCTATTTTAATAAGCTATTGAAGCCTTTATCCTTACGATTTTTTTTCTTATCTGCTACATAACTCATACTATCAATATTACCTCTAATACTAACTTCATTTTTTTCTTGATCTAAACGAACAAGAGTCAAATCAGAACCAGCAATATTTAAGAAACCAAGAGATGTTTCAATAAGAAATTCATAAGAATCAAAACTTTCAATCTTTTTTACACCTGTTAAGTCAAGTGTTTTTCTATCCTTAATACATACATGATGATAAGGTGTTTGTTCGAAATGTAAACTATTATTATCCATATTAAGCCCTCCTGTCCTTATATATGAAAAAAAGAGCGAGTTTATACTCGTTCTTCTTCATTTTCTTCTCTTCTTTTTTCTTCAATTATTTCATATAACATATGACTATCATCTTTTAATACATGATCTCGTAATTCTTTGACTTCAATTTTTAAAATCATTCTACCAAATTCAACATCAATGATATCACCAACCTTAACTTTTGTTGAAGGTTTAGCAACTTTGCCATTCACACGTACACGTGATGACTCTGACATTTCTTTTGATATCGTACGTCTTTTAATAATTCGGGATACTTTGAGGTATTTATCTAAGCGCAATGTTCAATTTCCTGTTCGATAACACCTTTAATAAAAGTTATTAAAGTTTCGTCCATTTTGTAGTAAGGAGTACGTTTTGTCAACATAATTAATGAACCTAGAGATTTTTGTTCACTAATTAAAGGTATAACTGTGACTTTTTCTTCAGTACCAAAGAAATCCATTTCCTTCTCAACGATCTCTTCTTGTTGATTTAATAAAAGAGATAATTCAGAATCTAATTTTTTCTTTTGGTATTGTGCTAAAGCATCTTTTGAACACATAAGAACTTGTTTATCATCAGTAATCATAAATGAGTTTTGATATTTTTGTTCTAAGTTTTCTAATAAAATTTGTACCATTGGGCTTATTTTATGTAACATAGAGAATTTTGTTAAAACGACTTTTTCATCTTCTAATGAAAAGGCTACGCTTTCTCCCTCTGTCATTTTTAATTGTTTACGTATTTCTTTAGGAATAACAATTCTCCCTAATTCATCAATACGTCTCACCATACCTGTCGTCTTCATAATTTAATCCATTCCTTTCATTCTTTACCTTATTATTCCATATAATTACTCTTTTTATACATGAATTGCCATTCCACATAAAATAATTATTGGTGTTTCAGGTCATTATCAGTTATGACGATATCGACTCCTAATTTCTCATATTCTTGACAATCTTCTTTTGTCAATTTACCCCAAATTGCTATTGTAATCCCTTTTTCTTTTAAAAACTTAATTTTATCTTTAGTCATCAATGTATTCTTTGGATGGTAACCATTCAAAGCATAATCAATTACGATTTGCTCATTCAAATCATCATGATCTTCAGCAATATATCCAAGATACACAGTAGGATCAATTTCTCTAAGTTTGATTAAAGATGGTAAGTAGAATGAAGAATACAAAACATAATCTTGCATTTTACATTCCTGAACCAAATCATAAACCTTTTGTTCAATATTTTCATAGTGAACACGATCCGTTTTTATTTCTATATTAAGATACATCTTCTTATCTTTTAAAAACTCTAATAACTGTCTTAACGTTGGTAACACTTCAAAGCCATAATCTCCATCAGCAAAATTATACTGTTTCAATTCTTCATACACTAAATCTTTGATTTCGCCTGCCCCATTACTCGTGCGATCAATTGATTCATCGTGAATTAAGACCAATTCGCCATCTTTCGTCATATGAACATCTGTTTCAATACCATCAAAGCCTTGTGTACATGCTTCAAAAAATGCGACCATCGTATTTTCTGGAAATTCAGCTTTCAATCCTCTATGAGCAAAATATTTCATTTTATTCCTCCGTCACAATTTTATTGTGTTAATACTTCTGTAACTACTGGAACAACTTGTTTCTTTCTTGAGATCACGCCAGGTAAACTCGCTTGACTCTCTACTAATTCAATATTGAATGCTTTCGATACATAATCCGGTCTTGGTCCAGCAACTAAAATTTCACTTGTCGCATTAATAACATCCGTTAACAATAACAAGACAAATTCCATTCTATTATCATTTGCAATGCCAGCCATATAATCTAACATATCAGCTTTATAAGGCATAAACCCTTCAATATCCATTGTATTTACTTGTGCAATTCCAACAGTAAGGTCTCCAAAACTAAACTTTTTATAGTCTTGATGGAAAATATCTGAGATAGATTTCCCTACTAATGATGTACCCGCTTTAAACATATCTAAACCAAAAGATTTGATGTCTGTCTCACTGATTCTCGCTAATTCTTTTGCGATTTTGGTATCAGTTGGTGTACATGTTGGAGATTTAAATAACAGTGTATCACTGATAATTGCCCCAAGCATAATTCCTGCCATTCCTTTAGAGATTTCAACTCCTGTTTCCATATAACATTTGGCAACAATTGTCGCTGTTGAACCTACTGGTTCACCTCTAAAATAGACTGGTCCGATTGTTTGAATATCAGCAACTCTATGGTGATCGATGATTTCTAAAATTTCAGCATCTTCAATCCCAGGAATTGATTGACCTCTTTCATTGTGATCGACTTGGATTACTTTTTTTCTCATTCCATTTAATACTTGGAAACGAGATATTGATCCAACAACACGTCCTAGTAAATCCACAACTGGATAACTTCTATAACGCGTTTCACTCATCACTTCTTTTACATAATCAACTGTATCATCAGTTGAGAATGTTGTTAATCCACCTTTTTGCATGACATATTCAACAGGAATCGATTGAATGATTTGTTGAGATGTCATAAATGTATTAAATGGTGTAGAAATGACACTAATGTTGTTTTCTTGACACTCTTTTAATAATTCATCACTGATATGTAATAAACCTGTTAAAACAATTAAAGAAACTTGTGCTTCAATCATATGTTTAATAGCTTCATCACGATCTCCACCAACAATAACAACATCATTTTTCTTAATTCTTTTACTTGCTTCCTCTGCAGTCATAGCAGCGATATGAACTTCACCTTGGATAATTCTTAATTCATGATCAAGATATAAGACATGTGCTTCTAATGTATCAATAATATTTTCGATTGGTGTTTTTGCTTCTTTTAAAATTTCGCTATTCCAATCATCCATATATCCTTCAATAATATTAGATGTTGACAATAATCCTAATAGAGATCCATGATCATCTAAAATAGGTGCACTCTTTAAGTTCTGTTGTTTCATTAAATCCCACGCTGTTTTTAAAGTTAATTCCTTTGAAAACACAGTGACTTTATCATAATCTAAATCTTCAACTTTTTGTTTTACTGTTTTTAATAAGATAGGTGCTTCAACTTGAAATTGATTTAATATAAATTCAGTTTCTTTACTAATTTCACCTAATTTAACAGGGATAGCATTATATCTCCCCAATTCATTTAATAAGTTGGCATAAGCAATTGCACTACAGATAGAATCACTATCTGGATTTCTATGTCCACTTACGTAAACTAAATCACTCATTTATTTCCTCCTACATTTTCTTTAAATAACGATAAATAGTCGGTTCACTAACAGCTAATTTTTCTGCTACTAATACAATAGCACCCTTAACTTTGAACGTTCCTTTTTCTTGTAAGTATTTAACAACTCTAATTTTTTCCTCAACATTTAATCTTTCAACTAAGAAATAACTAGGGAATCCCATTTGTTCTAAACATTCCTTAATATAAAGATCAATCATTTCATCTAATGG
>CAMTOK010000025.1 GCA_947074115.1 uncultured Erysipelotrichaceae bacterium
TCTCATCATATTCATTAATAAAGAAATTTTCATTTTTAATAAATGGTGTACTTGGAACTTCATCTAAATACATATTAGCTTCAAACTCTTTAGATAAGTAACCTTTTACCGCTGACAAAGCCGCAACTTCTGGAGATACCAAATAAACCTCCGCATCGTTTGTACCAGAACGTCCTTTAAAGTTTCTATTAATTGTTCTTAATGATACCCCCGCAGATTTAGGTGCTTGACCCATACCAATACATGGTCCACATCCACATTCTAGAATTCTCGCTCCAGCTTGAATCATATCAGCTAATGCTCCATTTTCAGCTAACATAGCTAAGATACTTGATGAACCAGGTGCGATAACAAGCGAAACATGGTCAGCAACTTTTCTTCCTTTTAGAATTTTTGCTGCTCTCATCATATCAGCAAATGATGAATTTGTACATGATCCAATAACAACTTGATGAATGTGTAATCCTTCAACTTCTTTAACTGGTACAACAGCATCTGGACTATGTGGTTTTGCGACCATAGGAACAAGCGTAGATAAATCAATTTCTAAATATTGATCATATGTCGCCCCTTCATCTGCCTTCACTTCTTTATAGTCTTCAACACGACCTTGTTGTTCTAAATATGCTTTTGTTTTTTCATCTGTAGGGAAAAGAGAACATGTTGCTCCTAATTCTGCACCCATATTACATATTGTTGCACGATCAGTTAATGACAATGTTTCAAGACCTTTTCCTGTGTATTCAATAATTTTATTAACGCCACCTTTAACAGATAACTCTTGTAGTACTTTTAATATAATATCCTTAGCACTTACCCATGAAGATTTTTCACCAACTAAGTTCACTTGAACGACTGATGGACATTGTAAATAATATTTACCTGTTGCCATCGCAACAGCAACATCTAGCCCCCCAGCTCCTATTGCAATCATTCCCATTGCGCCACAAGTTGGCGTATGAGAATCACTTCCGACTAATGTTTGTCCTGGTTTAGAGAAGTTTTCTAATTGTAATTGATGACAAACTCCATTACCTGGTTTAGAAAAAGTAATACCATGCTTTTTAGCAACACTTCTAATAAATTCATGATCATCCATGTTTTCAAACCCTGTTTGTAACATGTTATGATCTATATATGCAACTGCTTTATCAACAGCAACATGACCAACTTCCATCGCCTCTAATTGAAGATATGCCATTGTTCCTGTAGAATCTTGAGTTAATGTTTGATCAATTTGGATACATATTTGTTCCCCAGCAACCAATTGACCTTCTTTTAATTTTGATTGTAATATTTTATATGCTAAATTCATAATTCCCCTATCCTTTCTATTATTGTATACAATTATACAATACGAAATTATAAGACGCAATATCAACTTTCCATTTTATACAAAAACTTAACAATTCATATTTGTGTTATCCTTTCTTTATGTTAAAATACCTATGGTGATGAAAAATGATATTATCTTGTTCATCTTTAACAAAGTCATTTCAAGGAATTGATTTGTTAAAAGATATAACATTCAAAGTAGAAAAACAAACAAAACTCGCAATCGTTGGCGTCAACGGTGCAGGAAAATCAACGCTTTTAAAAATTCTTTGTGATGAAGAATCTTTTGATAGTGGAGAAATACATAAATCTAAAGAAACAAGGCTTGGGTATTTGTCTCAACATCTTACATTAGATGAATCATTAACTCTATATGATTCAATGTTAAACGCTATTGAACCCTTATTAAAAAAGGAAAGACGATTACGTGAATTAGAAGCACTTATGGGTGAATCTCATGATTTACAACAGGTCATGAAAGAATACGATCAATTAACGCATGAATTTCAAGAAGAAGGCGGCTATAGTTATCAAAGCCAACTTACAGGTATATTAAGAGGACTAGGGTTTCCTGATTCAATGTGGTCTATGCCTTTATCACATTTATCAGGTGGACAGAAGACACGTATTTCTTTAGGTCGACTCCTTCTTATACGTCCTGATCTGTTGTTGTTAGATGAACCAACTAACCACTTAGATATGGAAACAATTCAATGGTTAGAATCATATTTAAAGAGTTATCCTAACGCTATTATCTTAGTTTCTCATGATCGCTATTTTATTGATCAAGTGACAAATCAAATATTAGAAATAGAAAATGGAAGATCAACGCTTTATAATGCAACTTATCATCAATATGCAGAAATGAAAAAGAAAAATAGAGATGTTGAATTAAAACACTATATAAATAATCAAAAAGAAATTAAAAGAATGCAAGACTCAATAGACTTATTAAAATCTTATGGTCGTGAAAAACAAGTCAAGCGTGCTAACAGTAAAGAGAAAGCATTAGAAAAAATGGAAAAGGTTGATCGCCCTAATAGTCTACCTTCAACAATACGAATCCAATTTACCCCTCTTGTTGAATCCGGTTATGATGTCTTACGTGTTAGAAATCTATCTATGAGCTTTGAACAACCGTTATTTAAGGATGTCTCTTTTGATATCTTTAAACAAGAACGAGTGGCATTACTTGGACCAAACGGGATAGGTAAAACAACACTCTTTAAAATATTACAAAACCAATATATTCCTAGCAGTGGAAAAATCAAGTTAGGTACAAAAGTTATGCCTGGATATTATGATCAAGATCATTCTTCTTTAGCTATGCATAAGACTATCTTTCAAGAAATAAGCGATGCTTACCCACGAATGACAAACACAGAAATTCGTAATGCTTGTGCAATGTTTGAATTTAAAGGGGAAGATGTCTTTAAACCAATCGATGTTCTCTCTGGTGGTGAAAAAGGACGTGTTGTTTTATTAAAGCTTCTCTTAATGCAATCAAACTTCCTAATTCTTGATGAACCTACAAACCATTTGGATATTGCTTCAAAGGAAATTCTTGAAGAAGCATTATTGTCATTTGAAGGCACTATTTTCTTTATTAGCCATGATCGTTACTTTATTAATAAACTTGCTTCAAAGATTATTCAGCTCGCTCCTACTGGTGCAACTGTATATGAACAAAATTACGAACAGTATATGAATAAAACAGAAGAGGTTCAAACCAAAACGAAAAATGAGAATTATGAATCTCAAAAGATTGAGCAAGCACAAAAGAGAAAGCAACAAAATCAAATCAAGAAAATTGAAACGTCTATTTCACAACATGAAGAAAAGATCTCACTTTTACAAAGTGAGATGACACATGAAGATGTTTTAAATGATTATAAACGTTATAATGATATAGTCAAAGAAATAGAAACATTAAGCAGTGAACTCGAAAACTTACTTGAAACATGGGAACAACTACAAATGTAGTTGTTTTTCTTTTATTGAAAAAAAACTATATGGGAATATTATTTTTGTATAATAGCATTAAAGTCAAAGGAGATAAGATATGTTACACAAAAAATTAAAACCTTTTCCTCAAGATTTCTTATGGGGAGCAAGTACTTCTGCATACCAAGTAGAAGGAGCAAACTTAATTGATGGTAAAGGACCATCATGTCAAGATATTAAAGAAATTCCTGAAGGGACATCTGATTTAACAGTATGTGCTGATCATTATCATCGTTATCAAGAAGATATCGCATTAATGGCAGAAATGGGATTCAAAGTTTATAGATTCTCAATTTCTTGGACTCGCCTTATTCCTGAAGGAACAGGTGAAGTTAACCCTAAAGGTATTGAATTCTATAACAACATTATTGATGAATGTATCAAACATGATATCATTCCATTAGTGACTATGTTCCACTTCGATATGCCTGCAGCATTAGATGCAAGAGGAAGTTGGGGAAATCCTGAATCAGTTGATTGGTTCTTAAACTTCGCTAAAGTTATGTATGAAAACTATGGAGACAGAGTTAAATATTGGTTAACAATCAATGAACAAAACATGTTAACTCTTGTTGGTCCTGTTATTGGTACTCTTCACTTACCTGAAGGATGTACAAATGAATTAAGAGAAATCTATCAACAAAATCACCATATGTTAGTTGCACAAGCAAAAGCAATGGCATTATGTCATGAAATGTTACCAGAAGCTAAAATTGGACCTGCTCCAAATATCTCATTAGTTTACCCAGCATCATGTAAACCTGAAGATAACTTAGCTGCACAAAACTATAATGCTGTAAGAAACTGGTTATACTTAGATATGGCTGTATATGGTGTTTATAACAACTTAGTATGGGCTTGGTTAGAAGAAAATGACGCTACACCTACATTCGCTCCTGGTGATGAAGAAGCTCTTAAAAATGGACGTGCTGACTTCATCGGATTTAATTACTATAACACTGCAACTTGTGAAGCAAGTGAAGGTGATGAAGAAATGCGTTCTGATGCTGATCAACAAACTGCACGTGGTGAATCAGGAATGTTTAAAGGATATAGAAATCCTCATTTACCAACTACTGAATTTGGTTGGGAAATCGATCCTATGGGATTCAGAGCAACAATTAGAGAAATGTACTCTCGTTACCGTTTACCAATGATCGTTACAGAAAATGGATTAGGTGCTTACGATAAATTAACTGAAGATGGTAAAATCCATGATCAATATAGAATTAACTATTTAAGAACTCATATTGAACAAATTCAATTAGCAATCTCTGATGGTGCTGAAATGATGGGATATTGTCCTTGGTCAGCAATTGATTTAATTTCAACTCATGAAGGTATGGTAAAACGTTATGGTTTCATCTACGTTGATAGAGATGAATTTGATTTAAAAACATTAAATAGATATAGAAAAGATTCATTCTATTGGTATAAAAAAGTTATTTCAACAAATGGTGATGATTTAACTGATTAATAAAAAGACTTGTCAATTTTGACAAGTTTTTTTATAATGACAAAGAGGTATACATATGAAACAATTAAAATATTTCATTCCTGCAATAATAATGATGATTGTCATTTTCTTATTTTCACATCAACCAGCAACAGCGTCATCTGCAGCGAGTGGTCAATTATTAACATTTATTCAAAATACATTTAATATTACATTAACAGAAACACTTATAAGAAAAAGTGCCCATATGTTTGAATACGCTATTCTTACATTAACATTCTTCTATGGTTTCTATCATACAAAATTTTTTAGAGAACAACAATATCTCCTTGCTTTAATGAGTTGCTTTTTATATGCTTGCACTGATGAAATACATCAGTTATTTATTGAAGGTAGAAGCGGACAAATCTCTGATGTTTTTATAGATACAAGTGGTGGAGCGATTATGATCATTTGTATTATTATGATTTACTTTTTTATAGATAAAAAGAATAACCGAGGAATTTAATTCCCTGGTTATTCTTTTATTATATCCATTTTTAAAAATAATGGTTTTAACATCTTCATGAAGATTCCTAACAATGGACCAAAAATGAGCATTGCAAGAATCGTCCCAACACCAAGAGACCAAGGAATATTAAAGAGTGGTGTTATAATAACGATAACAATAATACTGATGACATCAGCAGCTTGTCTTGTGACATGAAATGGAATATGTATTAAATCAGCAATACACATACAAAATCCTTCTAACGCAAATGTGACTTCATCTACCAACATAACAATTGAGACACCAAATGCAGCTACACATGTTGCGATCAGGAAAACAATTAATGATAAGATAAATGAATTCATCTCAAACAACAAACATTGATAGAGAACGAAATTGATAATTGTTCCAAGTAGAATGCTAAGAGGAATTTGTAACAATTGTATGATTCTAAAGTTCTTTCTTAATATAATGATCTGACCTAAGACACACGTACAATTAAATATAATCCCCATTGTACCAACTTCAATTCCTATAATATCAGATACAGATTTTGCCATTGCATCATATGCCCCTACACCTACATTCGCCTTGAGTGTAAACGCAACTGCAATACCAACAACCATAAATCCAATAATAACGAGTAAATACCTTTTTAATTTATAATTCATGACTTACCTCCTGTAGGATTATAATCGTTATCACCTAAGATGTAAATCTACTTTCATAAAAAGAAAAAATGAGTCTTTCGACTCATTTTATTATACACCGAATAATAAATCAAAGTATGTTGGCATTGGCCAGCTATCTTCAGCAACAATTGTTTCAATTGTATCTGCAACAGCACGTAAAGCGTTCATTGCAGCGAATACATCTTCTCTCCAAATGACAGCTTCAGCCATAACATCGTCTTCAACACCATGAGCTTTTTCAATCATAGCATCTAAGTCAGCCATTTTCACTTTCATTTCTGCAATTAAATCAGCTAATTCTTGAACGTCTTCAACTAAGAAGTCATTGTTAACACCAGCTTCTTTAACTTTTAATGCAGCTTTAGAAATTTTAGCTAAATACTTAACTGCAGCTGGGTAAATTTCATTTTTAGCCATTTTAGCAGCAGTTAATGCTTCTACTTGTAAAGTTTTGTTATAGTTATCTAATAAGATTTCATAACGAGAAGCTAATTCAACTTTTGTATAAACTCCATGTTTATCTAACATATCAATATTTTTAGTATCTTTTAAACATGCCATAGCAGCAACAGTATTTTTGTTGTTTGCTAATCCACGTTTTTCTGCTTCTACTTCCCACTCATGAGAATATCCATCTCCATTAAAGATGATACGTTTGTGATCAGCGAAGAATGATTTAATAACTTCATTAACATCTTGACCTGCATCAATAGCGTCAGCCATTTGAGTCATAGTTTCTGCTAAGATTGCATTTAAGATTGTATTAGGACCTGCGATTGATTGTGATGAACCAACTGCACGGAATTCGAATTTATTTCCTGTGAACGCAAATGGTGACGTTCTATTTCTATCAGTTGTATCTTTAGTGAATGTAGGAACAACAGATACACCAGTATCAAACTTAGCTCCTCCTAATGATGGTTTAACAACACCGTTTAAAATGTTTTCTACCATTTCATCTAACTCTTCACCTAAGAAGACTGAGATGATTGCAGGTGGTGCTTCGTTAGCTCCAAGTCTGTGATCATTTCCAGCAGTTGCGATAGACATACGTAATAAGTCAGCATATTCATCTACTGCTTTTACTGTACAAGCTAATGTCGCAACGAAAGGTAAGTTTTCAATTGGGTTTTTACCTGGGTTAAATAAATTGATTCCTGTATTAGTAATAACTGACCAGTTATTATGTTTTCCTGAACCATTAACACCAGCGAATGGTTTTTCATGTAATAAACATCTTAAACCATGTTTTTTAGCAATATCTTGCATTAATTGCATTAATAAATGATTGTTATCAGTTGTAATATTTACTTTTCTGTAAACGCAAGCAACTTCATGTTGTGCAGGAGCAACTTCGTTATGTTTTGTTTTTGATGGAATACCATGTTTCCATAATTCATTATCTAAATCTTTCATGAATGCATCAACTTTACGTTTAATGCTTCCAAAGTAATGATCTTCTAATTCTTGACCTTTAGGTGCTGGGGCACCATATAAAGTACGACCTGTCAATTTTAAGTCCATTCTTTGTTGATAGAATTTATCATCAACTAAGAAGTATTCTTGTTCAGATCCAACAGATGCAGTAACGTGTGTTACACCTTCAACACCTAATTTAGGTAATAAACGTATAGCAGCATTTGACATAGCATCTAATGATCTTAATAGTGGAGTTTTCTTATCTAACGCTTCTCCTGTGTATGAACAGAATAAAGTTGGAATATATAAAGTTCCATCTTTAACGAAAGCTGGTGAAGTACAATCCCAAGCAGTATACCCTCTTGCTTCGAATGTTGCACGTAATCCTCCAGATGGGAATGAAGATGCATCTGGTTCACCTTTTCTTAATGTTTTACCACTAAATTCTAAAACAGCTTTATCTCCTTCTGGTTCTAAGAATGCATCATGTTTTTCTGCAGTTAAACCAGTCATAGGCATAAACCAGTGTGTAAAGTGTGTTGCACCTAATTCAACTGCCCAAATTTTCATTGCATTCGCAATAACCGTAGCAGTTTCTTTTGCAAGTGGTTCACCTTTATCTAAAGCTTCATGAAAAGCTTTGTAAGTTGATTTCGGAATACGTTCTTTCATAACGTCGTCAGTAAAAGCTAAAGAACCATAATCCTCTAATAATTTTGTCATATCCATTGAAATTATCCCCCTTATATTTTGCTGATTGTATAACAATCTCTTGAGGCTATTATATAGCCTATTTTACGAAGTGTCAACACAATAATAATATAATTTTATCACTCCGTAAATATTTTATCACTCTACTATATTCTCTTCTTTTTTAATTGTGCTAATAATAATATATTTCCCTTATATTTAATTATGCAAACAAAAAAAGGGCACTCCCTTGCCCTTATTTATTTTGACTATTTTCTCTCTTAATTTCACGTTCACGACGTTTGATTTGTTTACGGTGTGAATCAGTGTAATCTTTCACAGTACAGTGAATACGTTTATTTTCTTTTAAAACTGCACCTACAAACCCAATACGATCTTTTGGGAAGCAACAAGTTCTTTTCATATTTTCTGCGTATAATTCAATCGCATGTGGTCTCGTAGCGATATCAGCCCAACGAGATACAGGGTCACAAATAGTTGTTTGTTGCATTAAATCTACTTCACGTTTCTTCCATAAACGTTTGTGAATATATAGAGTTCTTTTTTCAATTGTATATTTATATGGTCTGAATCCTAAATAAATAATAAATATTAAAATAGAGAACACACATACAACAAAAGTATCAGGACTTTTTGATGTAAATAAGATCACATTGTAGATTGCTAGCATAACTAAGAATACAGCAACTGCAACATTAATTTTTAGAGAAAATGATTTTACTTCTTGATTGTTTTTATCCATAACATAACCTACTTTCATACTTTGATTATATCATTTTTCTTTGATTTTATCAACATAATTTCAACTAACATAATAAAAAAGTAAGGATCAAGATCCTTACTTTTAATCTTATTTCTTGTAGAAATATTCCTAATCTTATTCTGCTTCTGCAGCTTGTTTGTTTTGGAATTTTTCGTAAGCAATTAAGAATGGGATATAGATTACAGTTGATAATGCGATAGCAATTAACTGAGAAATTGCTCCCATGATATTTCCACCTGTAGCTAAGAATCCTAAGAATACTGGTGGCATTGTCCAAGGTACTTCGATTACAACTGGTGGACAGAATCCGAAAGTGATTAAAGCCCATCCTAAGAAGATACATGCTACTGGAGCTAAGATAAATGGAATACCTAAGATTGGATTTAATACTAATGGGATACCGAATGTTACAGTTTCATTGATATTGAATAATCCAGGTACTACAGATAATGTAGCGATAGCTTTGTTGTCTTCACGTTTACCAAATACGAAGATTGCGATAACTAAACCTAAAGTTACCCCAGAACCTCCCCATTCAGCGAACATTTGCATCATAGTTAAGTTGAATGTGTTATAATTTCCAACTTCTTTACCAGTGTAAATAGCTGTATTTGTATATAACATTGGTTTGAAGATTGATTCTTTAACAGCAGAAACCATGTTGTTACCATGAATCCCTACTAACCAGAATAATGAAATGATTACATATAAGATCATTACTGCAACTACGTTATCACCAATGATAGCAGTTAATGGAGCTTGTACGTAAGTTGAGATTAAGTCATTTACGTATTGACCAGTAGCTAAGAATAAACCATGACCAATAGCACCAACGATAACTAACATAATGAATGTTGGAACTAAAACTTCGAATGCACGAGCAACACCAGGTGGTACTTGTTCAGGCATTTTAATTTTTAATCCTTCTTGTTTTCTTAACCATCCGAAGATTTCAAGAGCTAAGATCCCAACGATTAAAGCAGTGAATAAACCAGTAGCTCCAGTGTAAGCAGAACCGATTCCAGTGAAAGTTGCTGCTTCCCCCGCTGCGTTTAAGAATTTATCAGCTGTGTGTGTAGTTGGTGTTACAACTAACCAAGCGATGAATCCTAATACTGCAGGATATGCACCTTTTTCTCCGTTAGCTTCCCCAATTTCTTGAGCAACTAACATACAGATACCAATAGCGATACAAGAAATTGTAGCGTATTGAATAGCTGCGAAAATTGGATTTAATACTTCAAGAACCATAATTCCGCTCCATAAAGCACCTAATCCTGTAGTTTCATGTACTAAAACGTTAGTCCATAAAACCCCAATAGCACCAGCGATAGTAGCTGGCATAAAGTTTTGGAATGCGTTTTTGATAGCTGACAAATATTTATTTTGTCCACACCATGCACCAACGCGTCCAAGCTTATCAGCAAATGCGTCCATATTTTTTCCTCCCTTAAAATATCTTGACATACTTAGTATAACGCTTACATTGTATAAAGTCAATACGTTTTAAAGAAAAATACCATACTTTTATTTTGAAACGATGGTTATTGTCAATTAAAAGAAAACAGGCACGATTGTGCCTGTTTATTGTTGAACGATAATTGTCTGAAATTCGAAATCTTTGTAGTGACGCCTAGCCAGTGTATACTCAAAGATCATCCCATTGTTTAAATAAGAGATAAGTTCTTCTTGTATATAAGGTTCATCTTCTTTCAATCCAAGGTATTGTTGTTCTAAAGGTGTAGAGATATCAGAATTGATAACAATATGACAACTCTGTACTTTTAATTTCAATTCTTGTTCTATATATTCGTATATAGATCCTTCTAAATGTTTTGCTTTTAAACTAGGAACAACACTTAAAGGAATATACATAATATCAATCATATGTGGTATACCATCAAGTTTTCTTAAACGAATAATATGATAAACAAAATCACCTTGTTCTATTTGTAATTTCTTTGATAATTGTTCATCTGAAGGAATGACAGAAAACTCAAGTGTTTCACTCGTTACTTCTTTTAAACCTTTATATTTTGCCGTTAGACCTCTTGTAAAGATATTTGGTGTATTCGCATCTTGTAATGGGTCCATGTCCTTTACAAACGTTCCTGCACCCCTACGGCGAATAATTAATCCTTCTTTCACAAGTATGTCTAATGCTTTCTTCATTGTTTCTTTATTACAATGATAACTCATACACAAAACATATTCATAGGGAAGTTTTTGGCCATAAGTATATTCGTGGCTTCTAATTTTCTCTCTAATATCGTCAGCTATATCTCTATACTTTGCCATTTTCTCACCTCATAGTATAAAATACCATACTTTTCAAATAAAATCACTAGTTTTTAGGTTATAAGATAAATTTTCTTTCTTTCACTTCACCCGTCAGTGTTTCTATTGATAAATAACCATCCTCATATGTTCCAAAGCTTTTCTCATCTTGTTTTGGTAAAGAGATAGAAGACGGATTAAACATGATAACATCTTCTTCTTTTAACACAGGTACGTGAAAATGACCGTTCATAAAGACATCGCCCTTATTTAATAGTGGCATTTGTTCCTCATTATATATATGACCATGAGTTAAAAAGAAACGTTTTTGATCTACATATATTTCAATATAATCGGCTCTCATAGGAAAATCTAATACCATTTGATCAACTTCACTATCACAATTACCCCTAACGGCTATTATTTTATCTTTATAACCATTTAATAATTCAACGACATCGCGCGGACTATAACCCTTAGGCAAAGGATTTCTAGGACCGTGATATAAAATATCACCCAAAATAATTAACTTATCGTATCCTCTTTCATCAAAAATCTTCATAACAGTCACAAGATCGTCATATGACCCATGTATGTCAGATATAATCATCATTTTCATAAATCCACCTCTATCCCGACCGGGCAATGATCCGATCCAAAGTAATCTGTATAAATACTCGCATTTTTTATATTTGCCTTTAAGTTCTCACTGACTAGGAAATAATCAATTCTCCACCCAGTATTCTTTTCTCTTGATTTAAACATATATGACCACCATGAATATTTTTCTTCTAATGGATAAAGCGTTCTATATGTATCAACAAATCCACTATCTAATAAACACGTTAGCTTTTCTCTTTCTTCATCAGTAAAACCTGCACTTCTATGATTTGTTTTATCATTCTTTAAATCTATTTCTTTATGCGCAACATTTAGATCTCCACATATGATAACTTCTTTCTTTTCTTTTAACATTAAAAGATACTCCCTAAATGCATCCTCCCAAATCATGCGATAAGCCAATCTTTCCAATTCACGTTTTGAATTTGGCGTATATACACAAACAAAATAGAAAGTATCAAACTCAAGTGTAATCACTCGTCCTTCTTGATCATGCTCTTCAATCCCCATACCGTAGGTCACATTTAACGGTTCAAGCTTTGTAAATACCGAGACACCACTATAACCTTTTTTGATTGCATAGTTGTAATATTGATGATATCCTTCTAATTCTAAATCAACTTGACCTTCTTGTATCTTTGTTTCTTGTAATGCAAAAATATCAGCATCTAGTTCTTCAAAAATCTTCATAAAATCTTTCTTAAGCACTGCTCTTAACCCATTAACATTCCATGACACGCATAACATAGTTTTTCCTCCTAACTAAAAAAGGGCATAATAACCCTATTCTTCAATTGCATATCTCACAATTGTTTTTAATTTATCTACCTCTACTTTTTCAGGATCATTCAAATATATTTCATGATGAAACCCTGTTAAAGTCATCCCTTGTATAGTAATAAACTCCATAATTTGTTTTGTTGTGTTGATTTCCTTATTATAAGCTCCTCTATGAAGCATTTGAACACATCTACCTTCTGTCATTCTTCTTAAATAAGCATCAACGAGATATGGATTATCTTTCTTTTGAACGACTTTTTCTTTAATTCTTTCAAAAGTATCTTCATTTAATCCTTTTGGTTGGGCAATCAATAAAGTGAATTTGATCATTTGCTTTCTTGTTACGTCAAATTGACTATTATCGTATGTGTCCCACATTCCTTCAAGTGGGGATATTAAATACAATACATCCAATTCTTCTTTAAAATAATCTTTCACTTCCTTAGAGAGTATGTGGAGAGCTTCTGATTTTAATCTGAACTCTTCTACATTCGGATTCCCAATACCATCGATCATAATATAATTAAATTCAGGAACTTCTACAATATCAATCCTCTTTGTAGATGCATCATAAATTTCCTTATATTCTTTTCTAATTCCTTCTTTCATTTAGGCACCTTCCTCTCATCGTCTACATATTATATATAATTTATCATAAAAATTCTACCCATATTTTAGGAAATTATTACTTTTATTATAATAAATTTTATATTTTCATACAAACGAAATAAAAATATGAGAGGAACATTACATTCCCTCCCATAATATAATTTTATTTTGAGATAAACTTGCTTGTACATCGATTATTCTCTGATTGGACGATCCCCTAAAGTTCAATCTGATATCTTTTAAATCTTCGTCAAATTTACCATCAACTAATATATCAATTTTTTCTAAAATGTCAATAGCTAAACCACTATTACCAACCCGATTAGACAACAAATCTTCATACAGATAACCTGTGTAACACCAAATAGACTTATTTGGATATTTTTCTTTAACTTCAGTTATCAAACTCAGTATATCTTTTTGATGAGCTGGATCTAAAGGTTCACCACCCAAAAGTGATAATCCTTTAATATATGATGGGGCTAGGGAGTCAATGATGAACTGAATTGTCTCTTGATCAAATCTATTTCCATATTGATAATCCCATGCCTCTTGATTAAAACAACCCTTACAACGATGTGAACAACCTGAAACAAATAAGGAAACACGGACCCCTATACCATTAGCAACATCATTCTTTTTTATCGTTGCGTAATTCATATTAGAGATGTAAAACTCTTTCTTTAATTTCTTGAGTTCTTCCTTGGTTCCAGAATTGCGTTCCAATATATCCACATGTTCTTCTTGCGACACTCATCTTGTCTTGATCTCTATTTCCACAATGAGGACATTCCCAAACAAGTTTCCCTGATTCATCATTGTTAATAACGATTTCTCCATCGTATCCACATTCCATACAATAATCACTTTTCGTATTTAATTCAGCATACATAATATGTTCATAAATATGTTCCATCACCGCTAAAACAGCATCAATGTTATTGTTCATATTTGGAACTTCAACATATGAGATTGCTCCACCTGGAGATAATTTTTGGAATTGAGATTCAAATGTTAACTTTTCAAATGCATCAATTTCTTCAGTGACATTGACATGATAACTGTTTGTAATATAGTTTTTATCAGTAACCCCTGGTATTTTACCAAAACGTTTTTGTAAACATTTTGAGAATTTATAAGTTGTTGATTCAATTGGTGTTCCATAAACACTAAACGCTAATGATGTTTGTTCTTTCCATTCATCACAACGATCATTTAAGTATTGCATAACCTCTAAACCAAAGGCCAATCCTTTTTCACCTGTGTGAGATTCATTAGTCATGTATTTAACACATTCACATAATCCAGCATAACCAAGTGAAATTGTTGAATATCCATCAACTAATAATTTATCTAAAGTTTCACCTTTTTTAAGTCTCGCTAAAGCACCATACTGCCATAAGATTGGTGCAACATCACTTGGTGTCCCTTTTAATCTTTCATAACGACACATAAGTCCTTTATAACACAATTCCATTCTTTCATTCATAATCTTCCAGAACTCATCGATATCACCTTTAGATGAACATGCAACATCAACTAAGTTTAATGTCACAACACCTTGATTAAATCGACCATAGAATTTACCTTCATTCTTCTCGTTTTTATAAACACTTAAGAATGAACGACATCCCATACAAGGATAACAATATCCTTCTTTTAATTCTTTCATGATTTTTTCTGAAATATAATCAGGGACTAAACGTTTCGCTGTACATTTTGCAGCAAGTTTTGTTAATTCATAGAAGCGGCTACCTTCTCTGATATTGTCTTCTTGTAAGACATAAATTAATTTAGGGAATGCTGGTGTTACATAAATTCCTTGTTCATTCTTAACACCTAACATTCTTTGTTTTAATGTTTCTTCAATAATTAAAGCTAAATCTTCTTTAACTTGTCCTTCTTCAACTTCATTTAAATACATAAATACAGTTACAAATGGTGCTTGTCCATTTGTTGTCATTAATGTAATCACTTGGTATTGAATCATTTGAACACCACGTTTGATTTCATTTTTAACACGAACTTCAGCAAGTCTTTTGACTTGTTCTTCTGTAACAATAACACCTTCATTTTCAAATTCAGCACGAACTTCTTTAATAAATTTTTGACGGCTGACATCAACAAATGGTGCTAAGTGAGATAAACTGATACTTTGCCCACCATACTGAGAACTTGCGACTTGTGCAATGATTTGAGTTGCAATATTACACGCTGTAGAAAAACTCTTTGGTCTTTCAATCATTGTTTCACTAATAACTGTCCCATTTTGTAACATATCTTCTAAGTTTACTAAACAGCAGTTATGCATATGTTGTGCAAAATAGTCAGAGTCATGGAAATGAATAATACCTTCTTCATGTGCTTTTGTGATTTCTTCAGGTAACAATAAACGTCTTGTAATATCTTTACTCACCTCTCCAGCCATATAGTCTCTTTGTACACTGTTTACAGTTGGATTTTTATTTGAGTTTTCTTGTTTTACTTCTTCGTTTGTACATTCAATTAAACTTAGAATTTGATCATCAGTTGTATTCGATTTACGAACTAACGCTCTTTTATATCTATATGTAATGTATTTTCTTGCAATGGCAAATGCACCTACATTCATAAGAGCATCTTCAACTAAGTTTTGAATTTCTTCAACACCCATTGCGCGTCCCATGTCGTCACATTGTTTAACGACATCATTTGTCATATCTTCAATTTGTTCCAATGTTAATCTTTCTACTGGAACAACTTCTTCATTTGCTTTAACGATAGCTGCTTTAATCTTTACTGAATCAAATGCAACTTCTTTTCCGTTTCTTTTAATAATATTCATGACGTGTCCTCCCCTTTGTTTCTAAATCTTATCACAGTTATGACTTCGTTGAAAGTATAACGCATGATACATTATACATTTTTTTTCGTAAAAAAAATAGCACCTATTTTTGGTACTATTTATTCATTGTTATAAAACGATAGGAATCCTGGCACATTTCCTCTAAAGTTTTTTTCGCTTCCCATCCTATTTCTTCTCTTGCTTTTTTTGGATCAGCATAACATGTTGGAATATCACCTGCACGACGTGGTTGAATAGCATATGGAACAGCAATATTGTTCGCTTTTTCATAAGCTTTAACGATATCTAATACACTATAACCAACTCCCGTTCCTAGGTTATAAACTGAGACACCTTGGTCCCCTTGTAATTTTAACAACGCACAAACATGTCCTTTTGCTAAATCAACAACATGGATATAATCTCTTACACCAGTTCCATCATGTGTATCATAATCATCTCCAAATACACCAAGTTTTTCTAATTCTCCAGTTGCTACTTTTGAAATATAAGGAACAAGATTGTTAGGGATGCCTTGAGGATCTTCCCCTAATAACCCACTCACATGAGCTCCAATAGGATTGAAATATCTTAATAAAACAATATTCCATTCATGATCAGAAACATATAAATCTCTTAACATATCTTCAATCATTAATTTACTAGTTCCATAAGGATTTGTTGTTGGTCCTAGTGGGAAATCTTCACAAATTGGAACTGTCTTAGGATTTCCATAAACAGTTGCACTTGAAGAGAAAATTAAATTTTTACAATTGTATTGTCTTAATAAATCACACAAAACAAGAGTGCTCATTATATTATTTTGATAGTATTCAATAGGTTTTTGAACTGATTCACCAACCGCTTTATACCCTGCAAAATGAATAGCAGCATCAATCTTATTCTCTTTAAAAACAACTTCCATTGCCTCTTTATCACAACAATCAATTTGATAAAACTTAGATTTATGACCTGTTAACTTTTCTAATTTATCTAATACTTCGATCTTACTATTATATAAATTATCAACAATCACAACATCATGTCCGCTTTCATACAATTCTACAACTGTATGACTACCAATAAAACCTAAACCACCTGTAACGAGAATATTCATTATTTTTCCTCCAATATCTTATTAAAGATCCCTCTTAATACATCGAGACTTGCCACACCTTCATGGACTTTTTGTTCATCAACATACACACTTGGTACATAGTAATAATCATATTGATCAGCTAACGCTGCTTGTTCTCTTTCCTCTATCCACTCTATATCAATCGTTTTATATAGGGGATTCTCTTTATATAAATCATCAATCCATTTCATTGCTCTTTTACAATGTGGACAATTCTTTAGATAAAAGATTTTCACTATAACAATCTCATTGTTTTAATAACAACTGGTTGTAATGGTGCATCTTGGAAGTTAGTTTGCACATTCGCAATTGCGTCAACAACATCTAAACCTTCTGTAATTTTACCAAATGCAGCATAATCTCCATCTAAATGTGGTGAATCTGCATGCATAATAAAGAATTGAGAACTCGCAGAATCTTTTACCATTGTTCTTGCCATTGATAAAACACCACGTGTATGTAACAAATCATTATTAACACCATTGCTTTTAAATTCTCCAACAATTGAAGGACATTCTTTATGATTCATATTCACATCATGTCCACCACCTTGGATCATAAATCCAGGGATCACTCTGTGGAAAATTAATCCATCAAAGAAGTTATCTTTAATTAATTTTGTAAAGTTTTCAACTGTAACAGGTGCAACCTCAGGGTACATTTCACCTTTCATAACTTTTCCATCTTCCATTTCAATTTCAAATAATACTTTTTCCATGATTTTCTCCTCTTACTCTGATTCTTTTTCTTCTATCTGTTCAATAATCTCTGCCTTTGGGTGATGTCTTCTATAATTAAGATAGACTCTACCACCAAAAAATACTGCAATAATTAACACAACAACAAATAGAATCATTATTATTTTATCCATTTGTTGGAACTGATATGCAAGTGCAACAGTTAAACATAAATTTAATATAAGTAATGCTCCCGTTGTCTTATATCTAGAATTATATAAACATTCTAATCCAATAACATTAGAAATAAATATCGCAAATATTAAACCAATTTCCATAAACGCACCTCCTGTTGATATTTTAACATCTTTTGTATAAGATTTCACCTATTTATTATCATACATCTTCTTAATTTTACACATACTGTATCCCTCTTAATAATAAAAAATGGTTATATAAATCTTTACAATTTATAAAACCATTCCTTCTTTATTTATGATATGTTTCATTCTTCATTATTTTAAATGAACGATAGATTTGTTCAACTAAAATAAGTCTCATCAATTGATGTGGAAAAGTCATTTTAGAAAAACTTAATCTTAAGTTTGCTCTTGAGAGGATCTCTTGTTCATGCCCTAAAGAACCACCAATAACAAAAGTGATTTTACTCTTACCAGATACAAAACATTGTTCCATATGTGACGCCATCTCTTCAGAAGAGAGTAATTTACCACTCACATCAAGTAAGATCAAATATTCATCAGCAGCAATCTTATCTAAGATTTTCTTTCCTTCTTTTTCTTTAATAACTTTCTCTTCTAACGCTGAAGCCTTATCTGGAATCTTCTCATCATTTAGTTCAATAATATTAATTTTAGAATATCCACCAATTCTTTTAACATATTCCTTTACACCATCAACCAAATATTTCTCTTTCAATTTTCCAACACAAATAATCTTAATCACGGAATTTCCCTCCTGAAACAACATCAACCTGACTCGCTGTCTTTAATATAATATTGGTCCTATTTGTTTCATCTAACATCTTATAAAATGTATTGTATGCAAGTTCATGTGTATTTGCTTCACCTGATAAATGGGCCAATACAACTTCTTTTGTTGACTCACCAATAACATCCTTCATAACTGTTGTACAGTATTCGTTATTTAAATGGCCAACATCATTTAATATTCTGTCCTTTAAAAACTTAGGTCGTCTCGTCTGCATTAACATCTCAATATCATGATTACTTTCAATAATATAATAATCAAGGTTATTCATATAACCCATATTCTTTCTAGAAATATACCCAGTATCCGTCATAAATAACATCTTCTCATCCGTTTCAATGATAAACCCAATTGGGTCACTTGCATCATGAGAAGTTCTTAATGTGAAGAGATTAAACACCCCTAACCTCTTATATGTATAAGGTTCTAGAGTATGTTCGTCATCTATTGACTCCATATTCTTCTTTGCTGTATAGATCATATCTTTATCAAAGATATGTATATTTTTATTATGATCATAATGATCATGTGTTAATAAAACATAATGTATATCACTTTCTTTAAAACCTAATTGTTCTAATTTATAAATAAGTTGTTTTCTTGTAATCCCACAATCTATTAATATGCCTTCACCTTCATGAAAGATAAAAGCAGCGTTTCCTTTTGAACCACTTGCTAGTATATGATACTCCATAAATCCACCTCGCTTCGTCCATTATACAAACAATAATTTAATAACACAAGCAAAGTCATTTCTAATTCTTTTCTAAAAATAGCCTAAATGTGCTATAATATAGATATAAGGAGGTATTGTTATGCCAAAAATAATAACAATTTCAAGAGATTATGGCTCTGGAGGAAGATTAATTGCTCAAAGAGTTGCTGAAAAACTGGGAATTGTCTATTACGATAACGAGATCCTGGATTTAGCTGCTAAAGAACTTGGCGTTGATGTAGACGCAATTAGAGAAGTTGCTAACCAACCATCTTCACGTTTCGCATATAGCTTTACATCTGATTTTTCAACATTACCATTTAATGATCAGGTTTACACAATGCAATCGTCTGTTATTAGACATCTTGCACAACATGATCCATGTATTATTGTTAACGGATGTGCCAATTATGTACTAGAAGATTTACCTCATGTGATCCGTGTATTTATACACGCACCCTTAGATTCAAGAATAAAAAGAGTAGAAGAAGAATACAAAGAAGAACATAAAGACATTAAAAAATATATTCATCGTCAGGATAAAAAGAGACATCATTATTATGAATACTATTCAACATATAAATGGGATGATTTCTCTCACTTTGACTTAGCAGTTAATAGTGATTTAGGCATTGAAAATATTGCTGACATGATTGTAAAGGCATATAATGGCATCTAATCAAGAGAATAAAATGGGCACGATGCCCATTAACAAACTCTTAGTTACTATGTCATTACCGATGATTATTGCAATGCTTGTTCAAGCATTGTATAACATCATTGACAGTATATTCGTTGCTCAGATAAGCGAGAATGCATTAACTGCAGTCTCGCTTGCTTTTCCCTTACAAAACTTATTAATTGCATTTGGAGCTGGAACAGCTGTTGGTATGAATGCATTACTCTCAAGAAGTTTAGGTGAAAAAAATCAAGAACACGTTAATCAAACAGCAACACATTCTATTATTATCTTCATTGTGACAGCACTGATTTTTATGATTGGTGGTTTAACATTGTCACATACTTTCTTCAAGTTTCAAACTGATGTTACTGAAATCGTTTCAAGTGGAACGATTTACTCCATGATCGTCATAGGAGGATCATTTGGTCTCTTTGGCCAGTTTTTATTTGAAAGACTATTACAATCAACAGGGAGAACAATGGAAACAATGTTCACTCAAGGACTAGGAGCTATTATTAATATTATTCTTGATCCAATTTTGATTTTTGGTCTCTTTGGTTTTCCAAAGATGGGTGTAGCCGGTGCTGGTTTCGCAACAATCATCGGTCAAATTATTGCCTGTTTCTTTGGTCTCTACATGAATTTAAAACATAACCCAGATATCAAGATATCATTTAAAGGGTTTAAATGGAATCCCACTATCGTTAAACAAATATACGCTGTAGGAATTCCTGCTATCATTATGCAATCAATAGGGAGTATCATGACACTTGGTATGAATACAATCTTAATTGCATATTCAACAACAGCGACTGCTGTATTCGGTGTTTACTTTAAACTCCAAAGTTTTATCTTTATGCCTGTCTTTGGTCTCAATAATGGTATGATTCCAATCATCGCATATAACTTTGGTGCTAAGCAATCGAAGCGAATCAAAGAAACAATCAAATTCTCAGCTATCTATGCAACTGGAATAATGATCATTGGTTTACTTGCCTTTGAATTCTTACCAAAAGAATTGTTATCGATGTTTAATGCATCAGAAGAACTTATGGCAATTGGTATTCCTGCATTAAGAATCATTGCTATTCACTTTATATTTGCTGGTTTTTGTATCGTATGCAGCGCAGTATTCCAAGCAGTTGGAAAAGGTACATATAGTTTGATTTCTTCACTTATAAGACAATTGATCGTATTGTTACCATGTGCATATCTCTTATCACTTACAGGACAACTCAACCTCATTTGGTTTGCGTTCCCAATATCAGAGCTTGCATCTTTAATCGTCGCTATTATTTTCTTAAGAAAAGTTTTACCATTATTACATTTTGAAAAAGCATCCCCTGAATAGGTGATGCTTTTTTATACAAAAAAAGGTAGATTTCTCCACCTCTTGTCAGACTATTTAATTCCGTATTTTTTATTGAATTTATCAACACGTCCATCAGCACTTGCAAATCTTTGTTTACCTGTGTAGAATGGGTGACAATTTGAACAAGTATCAATACGTACTTCGTCCATTACTGAACCACCTTCAAATTCATTTCCACATGAAGTACAAATGATTTTTACTTTTTTATAATCTGGATGAATTCCTTTTTTCATAATCTTTTCTCCTTCCGCCTTGAAATACTTGCGACTTCAAAGTAAGTTGCCAACATATAATATCATTTATTATTGTCTAATTCAATACTTTTCTACAATTATTCACTTATTTCATAACGTGAGACTCTTGCTCCAAGAGTAATTAATTTATGGTCAATATTTTCATATCCACGATCAATATGATAAACATTTGTTATTTCTGTTACACCTTTTGCCATAAGTGCAGCAACAACTAAAGCTGCCCCACATCTTAAATCAGTAGCTTCAACCCTTGCACCTACTAAATCAGTTGGTCCATTGATTGTACTTGTTGCATCACCTAGTGTAATACTTGCGCCCATTTTATTTAATTGTTCGCAATGTTTAAATCGCTCTATATAAATCGTTTCTTTAACGTGTGACACACCGTGTGCCTGTGTTAATAATGTTGTTAAAGGTTGTTGTAAATCTGTCGCAAAACCTGGATAGATTTGTGTTGTAATTTCAACTGGTTTCCAATTTTTCACACCACCATAAACAACAATACTGTCACCTACAACATCCATGTGAACACCCATCTCCTTTAATTTAGAAATTAATGATTCTAAATGTTGAGGTATGATGTTTTGAATAACAACTTTTTCACCTGCCGCAGCAGCAATAATCAAATAAGTTCCTGCTTCAATACGATCTGGAATAATTTCATGGAATGTTCCACTTAGTTTTTCCACACCTTCAATCGTAATTGTATCAGTCCCTACACCTCTTATTTTTGCACCCATTTTTGTTAATAGATTCGCAACATCAATGATTTCAGGTTCTTTTGCAGCATTTTCAATAACTGTTTTCCCTTTAGCTTTTACTGCAGCTAACATAATATTAATTGTCGCACCAACAGATGCAAAATCTAAATAAATTTGAGTTCCAATAAGTTCATCTGCTTCTAAATAATACGTATCATCTTCATACGTAATTTTAGCTCCTAATGCTTCGAATCCTTTTAAATGTAAATCTATCGGTCTAGGACCAAGATAACATCCTCCAGGCATTTTAATTGTCACACGCTTGTATTTACCAAGGAGTGCTCCCATGAAGTAGTACGATGCTCTTAACTTATTTACCGCATCACTTGTTAAAGGAATTTCCTTCATATGTGATGGATCAATCTTTATATTTTCTCCGTCAATAATGACTTCACAGTTCAACTCTCTTAATAAGGTCGCTAACGCTCTGACATCAGAAATCTCAGGTACGCCATAAATATCAATAGGCCCATCGGCTAATACAGTTGCTGGTATTAATGCAACAGTCGCATTTTTAGCTCCACTAATTCTTACTGTCCCATTTAACGGACGCCCACCTTCGATTGCTATAACTTCTGCCATCTCATTCTTCCTTTCTATCTATATAATATATGCATAACACATTAAGTTTTCCATATTGATTATACACATTAATCGTGTAAATTACAAAGAAATTTGAAAAAACTTAGGTACATATACTATATGTGAAAAAGGGATAAGAATAACTGACAAATATCTCTATTTTTGCATAATTTCATAATATGATATCTTTAGTAATGATATACGATTTTAACTGAATTGATCGTTGGTGAAAAACGTGCAATTGTAAACGAATTAGCCCATCCTTCATGATCTTTATCATCGACATAAGAGATAGAAACATAATATTTTTTATCGAGTCCTATAAGATTTTCCATATTTATTTCAACATCTTCTTTTGTATTGAAAACAAAGTCTTTAATGACCTTTAACAGACCATTTGTTGATTCCTCAGAAATCGTTACCCTCATATCTTGATCTAATCTTCCTATAATTTTCTGTGGAGATACATTTTCAAGTGAAGATAGAACACTCTCACTATCATCATGAGATGCATTAGTCGTTGTATAATAAATCTTTGAACGTTCTACTTGACCATTGTCATTCTTTTTCATATAAAGCACAGTCTGCGAAAGAAAGAGTTCTTCTATTGTACTTACCGATAGGTTTGAGTCATACAACTTAACAGTCCCATTTGAATTGACGACACTCACCTTTATTTTTTGTTGATCAACATAAGGGATCGAGCCTTGAAAAACAAATGTATTCTCATTTTTCTTTATCAGATCATACTCTTTCCTCCCTTGAGTGCTTTCTACAATGAGTTTCATAGTCAAATCATCAGTATATTCACTAAGGACATACTCGCAATCAATTTCAAGTTGCATTTGATTTAAATCATACGCTTTGATTTCATAGCGGCTTTGACTATCAAATAGAGATTGTGTTTGCACAACACCTTGATTGTAGTTGTTATAAACATGTGTCAATTTTCTCTCTTTTAAACTCACATTAATAAATAACACAACACTGACTATCATTGAAAGAACACAAAACACAATAATGAGTTGATCCCATTTCCTTCTTTTTACATTTTCACTTTCCATATGACCAAGAACATTTTGCATTTCTAAATACAATTTTGATAGTGATTCTTCATTCACTTCCTCTTCTAATCCTAAAACCTCTAAAACAGAAACATGATAATATTCACAAATCTCCATTAACAATTTCATATCTGGATAACTCAAATCCGACTCCCATTTCGAAACCGTCTGTCTTGAAACATGGAATATCGAAGCGACATCTTCTTGTGTTAAACTATTTTTCTGTCTCAATCCCAATAATCTTTTTCCTATTGTCATAATAATACCTGCCTTTCAACAACATCTTATTCTAAAACAAAAATGTTGTCAGTCACTCCTCGTTAACATTTTGCTATATATATTAACATTACTATATTTTGACAATAAAAAAAAGAATTCTCTTATGAGAATCCTTTATTGATTAATAATTAAGCTTTACCAACGCTTCCGAATAATTCCATTTTTTCTTTAACGCA
>CAMTOK010000026.1 GCA_947074115.1 uncultured Erysipelotrichaceae bacterium
GTTGATATTTCATGTCATAACTGTGAAGGTAAAGGATGTCCTATGTGTAAACATACAGGATGGATTGAAATCTTAGGTGCAGGTATGGTAAATCCACGTGTCTTAGAAATGTGTGGATTTGATCCTGAAGTTTATCAAGGATTTGCATTTGGTATCGGGTTAGAACGTGTTGCGATGTTAAAATACGGTATCGATAATATTAGAGATTTCTACAATAATGATTTAAGATTCTTAGATCAGTTTGGAAGAAAGGGGTAGTCAAATGGAAGTAAGTTTAAAATTATTAAATCAATATGTCAATATAGAAGATCAAGACCCTTATGAATTAGCAGAAGCGATTACAAAAATCGGTCATGAAGTTGAAGGGATTGCTCCATTAACAAAAGGAACAAGTTTGGTTGTTGGTTACGTACATGAATGTACTGCTCATCCAGATAGTGATCATTTAAATGTATGTCAAGTAGAGATTGAACCTGGTGTGAAAACACAAATCGTATGTGGTGCACCAAATGTTGCTGCTGGGCAAAAAGTCATTGTTGCATTACCAGGATGTGATTTTGGTGGTGGGATGAAAATTAAAAATGGTGTCATCCGTGGTGAAGAATCTAATGGAATGATTTGTTCATTAGGTGAACTAGGAATTAATGCACGTTTACAATCTGAGGAAGACAAAGCTGGAATTCATATCTTAGATGAAGATGCTCCTATTGGAGAAGGTGCATTATCTTATTTAGGATTAGATGATATGATCTTAGATATCGGATTAACACCTAACCGTAGTGATTGTATGGCTATGACATCATTAGCGTATGAAGTGGCTGCTATTTTAAATAGAGAAGTCAAATTACCTGTTGTAGAAAAACATAATGAATTAACAAGTGATTTAACAGTAAAAGTAGAAACTGAATTATGTCCATTCTTTGGTGTCAAATTAGTCAAAGGTGTCCAAACAAAAGAATCACCAATGTGGTTAAGAAATGCTTTATTAGCAAGTGGTATTAAACCAATTAATAATGTTGTTGATATTTCTAATTATGTTATGTTAGAAACAGGACAACCAATTCATATGTATGATTATGATAAATTAAAAGAAAAAGGTTTTGTTATTAAAACAGGTCTTTCATTAACAACTCAATTACTAGATGAAAAAGAATACACGATCTTACCAGAAGACATTATTGTCTCTACAGATGGTGAAGTTGGATGTGTTGCTGGTGTTATGGGAAGTGCAAGCACAGAAATCGATGATAATTCAAAAAATATCGTGATTGAAGTTGCGACTTTTGATGGTGCAACATTACGTTCAACAGCGAGACGTCTTAACTTATTAACTGATGCATCTCAACATTTCATTAAAGGGGCATTAACAACAGAATTAAGTTATGAAGTTTTAGATCGTTGTGCTGATTTATTAGTCAATATAGCAGATGCGAAAGAAATTTACGAAACAGTCTCAACAGAATTAAAAGTCACTTCAAAAGAAGTTTCAGTATCATTAGAACAAATCAATGGGTTACTTGGTACATCTATTGATTTAGAAACTGTTTCTGATATCTTTACTCGTTTACAATTTGGTTATTCATTAGATGGAACAAATTATACAATTCAAGTTCCTGCATATCGAAATGATTTAAATGTTGCGGCTGATTTTATTGAAGAAGTTGCTAGAATGTATGGATATGATAATATTCCTTCAACATTACCAACAATGGAAATGACAAAGGGATTGTTATCACCTAAACAATTATCAGAAAAATTAGTTAAAGAAACATTAGTGAACTTAGGATTAAATGAAACATTAACATATACATTAACATCACCAAGTTGTGTTAATGACTTCAATCTTTTCCATTCAACAGAAGATGAAGTTAAGTTAATGTCACCATTAGGTGAAGAAAGAAGTGTTACTAGAAAATCTATTCTTCCTTCATTGTTACAAGTATTAAATTATAACTTGTCACACTCTAATAAAGATCTTCAAATGTTTGAGATTTCAAATACGTATTCTAAGGAAGAAGTCTCGACTTTAGGTGTTGTCTGTCATGGATTATACCAAAACGTAGCATGGAAAGGGATCAAACAACCTGTTGACTTCTACTACATTAAAGGGTTAGTTGAAACATTGTTTAAAAAATTATCTATTGATGAATCAAGATATTCATTAGTGAAGGTGGAAAAAGATAATAAATTCTTCCATCCTGGTCGTAGTGGATATATCAAAATGGGTAAAGACATTGTTGGTGTTATTGGACAAATTCATCCATTAATGAATAAGAAGTATGATATCAAAGGTGACACATATGTGGCAGAATTAAATTTATCTACATTGTTAAATTTAAGAACACGTGCATTAAAAGCAATGCCAATTCCAATGTATCCATCAGTAACGAGAGATATCGCTTTGGTTATGGATAAAGATGTAGCATCTTATGATGTTGTAAGATGTATTACAAAAGCAAGTAAACAATTGGTTAAAGAAGCGAATATCTTTGATGTTTATCAAGGTGAACATATTGAAGAAGGTAAGAAGTCATTAGCGATTTCACTTGTTTTCCAAGATCCTTCTCGAACTTTAGATGAAGCAACAATAAATACTTCATTAGATAATATCTTAAAAGCATTAGAAAAAGATTATAAAGCAACATTAAGACAATAAAAAAGTAGGGCTAGCCCTACTTTTTTTATTCTATATTAGCATAATCATGCGTTTTAATGATTTTGTACATTCTAAATATTGTTGAAGAAATTAAAATAGCAAATGCAAGAGAAATACCAATACCCAATGTCGTGACAAATGAATTGATAAATGCTTCATTGTTTCCTAATACCGCAAACAACATCGTATCGTAGATACCACTACCGGGCACTAATGGAAAGCAACCAACGACAATAAACAGTGTAGCGGGTGCTTTAAATAGTCTTGCAAGCAATTCGCTAAATATTGATACTGTTAACATAGCGATAAAGTTTTGAAGAAAAACATTATCTAGATAATTAAAACTTAAATAAATTTTAAATCCTAAAGTACCTAAGAGTGCACCGACTAAACCGAAACGTAAATATCGATTTGATCTAAATATAAATGTAAATCCTAAACATCCTATAAATGCATATAAGCATTGTAAGTTTTCGTTCATTAATAAACACCTCCAAATAACAACATCATCATACCAACTCCGATGGCAATACTCGCGGCAATTAAGATTGCCTCGGCCATACGTGATACACCTGAGACGTAATCTCCACCCATGATGTCGCGTAAACTATTTGTCATAGCGATTCCTGGAACGAGTAACATTAAGCTTCCGGTAATTGAAGACTGTGCTTGTGTGATGTATCCAAGTCTAACAGCGGTGATGGCGATATAGGAGAGGAGCATACTTGCGACGAGTGTCCTCACAAGAGAATTGACCCTTAATTTTTCCAATATATAAATAAAGAAATAAAGAATTAATCCAATTAATCCAGCAACAACCATATCTGGTGTTTTTCCACCAAAGAAACCACAGAACATCGCAGAACTGATGACGTAACCAACACAAATTAAATATAAGTTAAGTTGATGTGATTGAATAAGATCGAGTTGTTCTTGAATGTAACGAGGATCTGGTTTGTTTTCGCATATATAACGAACAAGATTGTTCATATCATAGAGATTATCTAAATGAATACGATTTGATCGTGAACGTCTAGATGAGTGATATGGTGTCCCATCGGGAAGGGTGAGTGATAATGCAAAGTATGTTGGTATAGCGAAGACTTCTATTTCAGTGAAGTCATAAGCTTCACATAATCGATCTAGTGATTCTTCTACACGATAGATTTCAGCACCATGTCTTAATAATAGTTTTCCGATTGTATTAATACATTCGAGTAAATGATTGTAATCCATTTTATAACTCCTTTAATGAATTCATATACTCAAAAGGATGATGACTAAATTCTTCTTTGATCACATCATTTTGATTTTTATATAAGAAAGATAACAAAGTTGTCGCTTTGGCCTCTAAAGTTAATGCGGGGTACTGGTCTTTAACGTACTGTGACAAAAGAGGAATCGTTGAATCTTTTTTGATACGATTTAAATACGCCTGACCATTTTTATTCATACATAAGAATCGTGCGTAGATATCTTCCATACAAGTGAGTATATCTTCCTTTTTATTCTTCATTAATATATGTATCAACATTCTTTGTATTCTTGGTCTCGTATATCTTTTAGAAAGTAATGAATCAACAAAATCAAACATGTTATCTGTTTTATTTATTTGATCCTTTAATAAGTATTCAATACCTTCATCAACCAAATGGTATGTTGAGAGTTCTTCAACAGAACTCATAGAGATAACATATTTTAATAATGAATAATAGTTACTTAAGTCACATAAGTGGTTTTGATAAAGTTCACTGTGAGGAAGAGCAATCGAGCACTCTTTGTTGTTTTTTAAAGCATAGCGAAGTGCTGTAGCACTCGCAATGGCTTGAATATCTTTATTATGAAATTGATTTGTTCTTTTTAAACAATGTGCTTGCATGTTATAGTTGTGTTTAACAATTTCTTTAACATAAGCTAAACCTAATATATCATTTGGTGTCGTCACAACATGCCCTAACATTGTTTCTAAAGCAAGGTTACAAGCATCTGGATATCGTCTACCTTCAGCTAAATAACGTTTTACATAAGTGTTATATTGATCTTCATCATTATAAATTGCATTTGCAATTTCATAGAGTTGATCAATATTTCCAGTTTCACTTCCAAAACACAAATCAGTTACTCCAAGTTCATTTAATATTTTAACAGAACCATAAGCGAAGTAATCAGCACTTTGACATGCAAAGACAAAAGGCAACTCGACAACTAGGTCGACTCCAAACTCAACAGCGAGTTTTGCACGTGTCCATTTGTCAATAATAGCAGGTTCTCCTCTTTGTACAAATGAAGAAGACATAATCGCAATGGTATAATCTGGATTTATTAATTTTTTTGATTCTTCTATATGATATATATGGCCATTATGAAATGGATTATATTCAACAATCAGTCCTAAAACTTTCACAAAATCACCTCTTTTTCATTAGTTTAGCATAGTTTTTTTACCTTTCAAACAATTAATCGACATAAGTTTTTGTTTCGATAAAATAAGGTAAATTTAGATTGACATATTTCTATGATTTATATATAATTGGGTATGCGATGTAAAGGGTGATTTTTATGAAGTGGAATTTAAACTGGATAGTTAAACAAAAAGATGGTCGTTTTTCATTTGAAGAACAAATTAGTTTTCCATCTGAAATGTTTCACAACAATGCACAAATTAATGGTTTATCAGATGTCTGTGTAACAGGTCATGGTAGATTAGATGCAAAGAATCATCATTTGTACGTTGATTTTAATGTTAAAGGAACAATGGTATTACCTTGTGCCATCTCATTAGAAGATATAGAATACCCATTCAATATTGATTCTTCAGTGATTTTCGCATTCTATAAGCCTCACGAAGATGAGGAAGTTGTAGAAGTGAAAAGAGATAAAGTCGATCTAACTCCGATTATCTATCAGGAGATTATGATGGAGGTTCCAATGCGTGTTGTCAAAGATGGCGCGAATTTGAAATCTGAAGGAAAAGGTTGGAAGGTATTAGATGAAAAAGAGGAAGTTCAAGAGGAAGTTATAGATCCTCGATTGGCTATTCTCAAAGATTATTTCAAGGATAAAGAATAAGGAGGTGTACCTATGGCAGTACCACAAAGAAGAGTATCAAAAACAAGAAGAGACAAAAGAAGAACACATGACAAGTTAACAGTACCAGCTGTTGTCGTTTGCCCAGAGTGTGGAGATTACAAGTTATCACATAGAGTATGCAAACATTGCGGAACATATAACGGTCAAAAAGTACTATAAAAAATCAGTCCTTATTCGTAGGACTTTTTTTATTGTCTAAAAGTACCCTGGTTGTTATAATAACAAAATAAGGAGGAAAACATAATGAAGAAAAAACTGATTGTTATTTTATGCATATGTTTTCTATTATCGGGATGTTTTGATCAAAAGGGTAAGAATGAAAATAATACAGGGAACCAAACAGGAACATCTATTTCTATAGACAAAAGTATTTATTATGGTTATTCATTATTGGATGAGGATGAACAAAAAATATATAGTGATCTTTATCAATGTTTATATTATTTAAATGATAGAGTTGAGTTAGAAGTGAAAACAATTGATGAGTTAAGTCGTATGTATAAATTGATATTGGCTGATCACCCTGAACTTTTTTATATTTCATATTCTTATGAATATATAGAGAGAGATTCATCGATTGTTTTTATTCCTAAATATAATTACTCATCATCTCAAGTGGATAAAATACGAAAACAAATTGATGAAAAAGTCAATATAATGAATACAGAATTACAAAACTATAGTGATCAAATAGATCAAATGAAATATATCTATGATTATATAATCAAATCTGTCGTTTATGAACAAAATTCTAAAACTGATCAAAATATAATAAGTGTCTTTTTAGAAGGAAAATCAGTCTGCGCAGGTTATGCGCGTGCATTCCAATACATGATGCATCAAAATGGATTGTTTGCTCATCTTGTAACGGGTGACGCGAAAGAAGATTTGGTGGGAGGTAATGGAATTGTCACACATGCATGGAATATGGTGAAGTATAATGATGATTACTACTATATTGATCCGACTTGGGGTGATATTGAAGGTGATTATGAGCATACATGTGACGCTTACTTTATGATGACGAGTGATGAAATGTTGGAGATGTATACACCGGATAATGCTTATGAACTAACAAAAAAAGGAGAGTATTCATATTTTGGTGATCGCTTAGTTTTATTAGAAACTTATGATGAATCTCAAATTGTGAGTGCCATTAAAAAAAGTGTGTTAATGGGTCATCACTATACTGAAGTGAAGTGTTCATCTGATGAGTTATATAATATGATGAAGACAAAATTACAATCTTCATCGTTTGGATATGAACTTTTGGTTAAGGCAAATGTTTGGAGTGACTCTGCACGTTTTGTGACAAGAGACGCCTTAAGGGTAATAGAATTGTACTATTAAAAAGTACAGTTCTTTTTTTTATGTTCAAAACTTTACGCATTGGACATAATTGTTATAGTATAATAATATGTAAGGAAAGTAGGTGACCTATGAAAAAGTATGTGATCATTGTATTAAGTCTTTGTTTTATTTTGACTGGCTGTCAAAATGTAAAAGACTTTATTTCTAATAAAACACCCGATTCAATTACTGAATATATTGATGAAGCTATATCAAGTTATCAAGAAGAACGAAATGAATCCTCTACTTATTCGACATCTACCAATAATTCATCATCTCAACAAGCGACATCAAAAGAACAAGATGAACTCTTAAAAAAGAGGGAAGATGCAAATAATAAGTTATTAAAAAAAGGTGCCTATAATTACTCAAGATTAAGTACGTCTCAAAAGAGTATATATCAAGACTTTTATATTGGTGTGAGTGAATATCAAGAACAATTTAGTGTGTATACAACTGATGAAACATTGCTTTACAGTATAATGACTCAAGTCACTGATGATTGTCCTGAAATATTTTATATAACATCATATTCATATATCATCTATAGTGATTCAATCAAAGTGAGTCCTAAATATTCATATACAAAAGCACAAAGTGATTCATACTTAAATTCTTTGCAAGAATGTGTACAACAAATAAAGAAAGCAACATCATCGATGAACGATGATATGGATATTATGAAATATGTTTATGATTACGTGATACTCAATGTGACATATCAAACAAATACACAGAAAGATCAAACAGTAATTGGTTCTCTTATAGAAGGAAAGGCTGTTTGTGCAGGATATGCGAGAGCGTATCAATATATATTGAATGAACTCGGATACTTCTGTCATTACATTCGTGGAAATGCATTAGATATATCTGGTGTCGCTAATGCGACATCGAGTCACGGATGGAACATGGTCAAGTATAAAGGAAGTTACTACTATGTTGATGCAACATGGGGTGATAACCCGAGTAAAAGCGATGGAATACTCACAAGCTTTTTTATGATGAGCAGTACCGATATGTTGACATACTATACACCATCAGATCATTATGAAACGACTACAGGAGAAAGGGCACCGTATTACTCAAGAAGTTATTCGTATTTTATAGAATATAATGAATCAACCGTCAATGCACTTGTAGAATATGCAATCAGAAATGAACAAACAACACTTGTTTTAAAAGCAAGCGACAAAAGTGTTTTTACAACGATGTTAAATGATTTAACACATAGAGGTCTCTTATCACAAGTTTTAAAAACATATGGCAAATCAATTTCATCAAATTCGTACTATGAAAGTTTAAATTATATGGAAATCTCAATTAAATAACGTGTAGTGATGGAAAGAGATATGTAAAGTTTGGCAAAATATATAAAGATTTGAAAAAGCAACGAGATATTCGTTGCTTTTTTGTGTTTCAAAAAATAAAAAATATTTTTTTAACATATACAAAAATGAAAGAGTGGTATATAATAGTGGTATGAAGTGTATAAAAGTGTTAATGAGTGTATAAAAGTGGGTGAGAAAAGATGTTTATTGGTGAGTATAGACACAGTTTAGATGCTAAAGGTCGTTTGAGTATACCAGCGAAACTTCGTAACCAATGTGGTGAAGTTGTTTACGTGACTCGTGGAAACGACGGATGTCTTGCGCTCTATACCCAACAAGGATGGGATACTTACTACAAAAGCTTACTTTCATTACCACAAACAAAAAAGAGCACTCGTATTTATGTTCGTTTGATTACTTCTCGTGCTAGCGAATGCGAATTCGATAAATTGGGAAGAATAAATATACCTCAAGTTTTACGCGAAGAAGGAAAACTTGAAAAAGAATGTGTTGTCGTGGGTGCTGGAGATCACGTAGAGATTTGGAACACAGAAATGTGGGATCAATTCTATGATGATAATCAAGAGGACTTTGATGACATTACTGAAATGCTAGAAGGTTTAGAATAGGAGATAGGTTATGTTTAATCATATAAGTGTCATGCTACAAGAAACTATAGAAGGTTTGAATATAAAAGAAGATGGTATTTATGTAGACTGCACTTTAGGTGGTGGAGGTCACAGTAGTGAAATCTTGAAACGTTTAACAACAGGACATCTTTATTGTTTTGATCAAGATAAAATCGCTATAGCGGCAGCGACAGAAAGATTAAGCAAAATTTCTGATTCCTTTACAATCATTCATTCAAATTTTGAACACCTTAAGTATGAATTAAATGCTTTAGGTATTGAAAAGGTTGATGGAATCTTATTTGATCTAGGTGTTTCTTCTCCACAATTTGATGATGCATCACGTGGTTTTAGTTACAACTATGATGCACGTCTTGATATGAGAATGAATCAAGAACAAGAATTAGATGCTTATAAGATTGTTAATACATATGAGTTTAATGATTTGGTAAGGATTTTATTTAAATATAGTGATGAGAAATTCTCTAAACAAATTGCCAGGGAAATAGAAAAACAACGTGCAATCAAACCGATTGAAACAACGTTTGAACTAGTAGAAATAGTGAAAACAGCTATTCCTGCACCGGCAAGAAGAAAAGGTGGTCATCCAGCAAAGAGAACTTTCCAAGCTTTAAGAATTGCTGTTAACGATGAACTACAAGTGTTCGAACATGCACTACAAGATGCGATAGATATGGTGAATATTGGAGGAAGAATTGCTGTTATTACCTTCCATTCATTAGAAGATAAAATCTGTAAATATGGATTTAATGAAATAACAAGAGGAAAAGATATTCCAAGAGGATTACCAATTATTCCTGAAGAATATCAACCTGAATTTGTTGTGATCAATAGAAAACCTATTATTGCAACAGAAGAAGAATTAGAAGAAAACAATCGTTCACATTCTGCGAAATTAAGAATAGTCGAAAGGAGATATCAACATGAAAAGAAAAGTTAATATGAATAAAATGGGTTTAGTCGTTTTTGTATTTTGTTTGTTTGTCACACTTGTGACATCACTAGTAGGTAACGCTTATGAGCATAGTATGAATGCACTTGAAAGTGCCCTTAATAAAGAAATCAATATATTAGAATCTGATATTGATGGATTGGATATGCAAAAACAAGAATTGGTTTCATTTAATAGAATCATGACTGTTGCATCTTCTAAAGGCTATACATACAAACAGAATTATACTGCTGCCTCTGTAACCGGAGTCCAAAGAGACTAATGAAAAAGAGATCAAGTGATTTAAGCGCAAAGATATTAGTCATAATTCTAGCGCTTTTTATTATTGTACTTTGTGCGAATGTTTTTTATTTAAGTGTAACTGGAAAACATTTAGCAAGTCATAGTGATATTCTTGCGTTTTCAGAAAGTATTGGTGGCGGCCAAAAAGTAGAAACATTATATGCAAAACGGGGAACGATTTATTCAAGCGATGGTGAAATCATTGCAAGTGATGTAAAAAAGTACAAATTGATAGCTATTCTATCGGATACAAGAGTAACAATCAATAATGAGCCAGCTTATGTTGTTGATAAAGAAGCAACTGCAAAAGCTTTAGCAGAAATATTAAAAGGTGATTACAATACAATCTTAAAACGTTTAAGCCATGAAACAGCTTATCAAGTTGAACTTGGTTCTATAGGAAATAATTTATCATCATTAATACGTGATAAAATACTAGAACTTGATTTACCTGGTTTGGAGTTTGAAGAGATGACGAGTCGTAATTATAGATATGGTAACTTTGCATCTTATTTAATAGGGTATGCAAAAGTAGATAATGAAAAAGATACGAAGAAAATTGTTGGTCAAATGGGATTAGAATTAACATATGACAAAACATTATCAGGAAGTCATGGGAAAAAAGTATATTTAGTGAGTAGTAATCAAATTATATTACCGAATGGTGTGTTAAGTGAAGAAGCTGCGCAACCAGGTAATGATTTACATTTAACGATTGATACGGATATACAAACAGAACTTGATCGACAACTTCAAAATGTTGCTGAGCAAATGAAGATTGACAAGGGAACTTGTGCAATCATGGAAGCCAAAACAGGGCGTATTCTCGCTGTAAGTAATTTTCCTTCATTTGATCCTAATGATCGAGATATAGTGAACTATATTGATTTATTTTTTGATGAAGCTGTAGAACCAGGTTCAGTAATGAAAGCATTTGTTTATGCAAATGCTATTAACGACGGAAAATTAGATACAAGTAAAGTTTATACATCAGGTAAATATGAATACAAAGTTAATGGAAAAACCATTCATACAATCCGTGATCATAATACAGTTGGTTGGGGAAACATCTCTTATCAACAAGGTTTCTATAATTCAAGTAACACTGCTATTTGTTATATTCTTACACAAATGACAAATAAAGAATCTTTATTACACGATTATAAGAGTTTAGGTTTCTTTAAATCATCAACAATTGATAGTATTTCAAGTGCTGCAGGTGTTGCTGGTTATGAGGGAACAGGAAATAAAGATTTAGAATACATTACAACAGGATACGGGCAAGGATCAACTGTGACTGCACTTCAATTATTAAGAGCGACAAGTGTATTTGCGAATGGTGGAAAAACTGTTGAGCCTACTGTTATCGATAAAATTGTTGATGGAACAACAGGTGAAACTGTTTATGAATCAGTGCCTCAATACTCAGCACAAATCTTCTCAGAAAGTGCAGTGAATGAGATGAAAGATTTACTTGATGGTGTTGTTAATATTAAAGGAAGTACTGGATATACTTTCCATATGGATGATATCCGATTAATCGGTAAAACGGGAACTGGTCAGGTTGCAAGTTCTCAAGGTGGATATCAAACTAATTATTATACAAGAAGTTTCATTGGATTGGCACCTTATGATGATCCAGAAATTATTATTGCTTATTGGTATCAAAATGGTATTGCAGGAAACAAAGTTGCCAGTGAAATGGTCTCTGCTGTTGTAAGAACAGCAATTAATAAATTGAATCTAACTGATGTTCAACAAGTTGAAAATAAATCATATGAATTAGATTCATATTTAAATCAAGGATTACAACATGTCACTCAATTGTTAACACAACATCAATTATCAATTATTCAAATTGGTAATGGAACAACTGTTATTGATCAATATCCTAAGATGACAACACTCGTTCCAATATCATCACGTGTCTTTGTTAAGACAAATGGGACTGAAATTATAATGCCTTCAATGGATGGCTGGTCGCGAAAAGAAGTTGAAGCGTTTGCCAGTCTTGCGGGTATAAAAATAGAATTCGATGGAATAGGGAATGTTTATTCGCAAAGTGTAGCGAAAGGTATCGTTCTCGATGAATCCATGACAATTCAAGTCAAAGCAAAATAGGGAATCATGTGATTCCCTATTTTTTTATTCTACTTTAATATATATTTCATATAATACAGTGGTGATAAAAAGTGATTTTTTCAAAGATGGCAAAGAAAATAACCAGAGTCAATATTGTTATGGGTTTATTGATTATCGCAATTGTTTTAAGGTTGGGATACAGTCAATTCATACAATATGAAGAATTATCATTAAAAGCAACAGAATCATGGCAACGTAGTTTTCCTCTAGAAGCATCTCGTGGAAAAATCTATGATAGCCAAGGTGTTGTTCTTGTTGATAATTTAACAACTTCATCAGTAATTGTTGTCCCAAGTCAAATTAAGGATAAGGAAAATACGGCACAACAATTGGCTGCGATTTTAGAATGTGATTATGACTATATGTTACAAAAGGTAAACAAGCATGTCTCTGTACAAAGACTACAACCTGAAGGAAGACAGATTAGTGATGAAAAAGCATACAAAATTGATAAGTTAAAATTACCAGGAGTTTATCTTGTTCAAGATACTTTACGTTATTATCCTCATAAAAATTACCTTGCACAAACATTAGGGTTTGTTGGAATTGATAATCAGGGGTTAGTGGGGTTAGAATTAAAATATGACACGTACTTGACTGGAGAAAATGGAAGTATTAACTATTATATGAATGCAAAAAGTCAAAATTTAAATCTTTATCCAGCAGATTATGTTTATCCAACAACGGGTATGAGTATTGAATTGACAATTGATACTCGTGTTCAAGATGTTGTTGAAAGAGAATTGAACAATGCTTATGACACTTACAATCCAGATTCCATTCTTGCTTTAGCAATGAATCCTAAGACAGGAGCAATTTTAGCAATGTGTTCTAAACCGGATTTTGATCCAAATGACTATCAAAATGCGGACAGTGAAATATATAACCGTAACTTACCAATGTGGAAATCATATGAACCAGGATCAACATTTAAAATTATTACATTTAGTAGTGCTTTAAATGAAGGTTTATTTGATATGGACAAAGACACATATTATGATAAGGGTTATGAAATTGTCGGTGGTGCAAGAATTAAATCTTGGAAAAAAGGTGGACATGGTTTACAAACGTTTAGAGAAGTATTACAAAACTCATCAAACCCAGGGTTTGTTGAAATAGGAAGACGTCTTGGAAAAGACAATCTTTACAATTATGTTAAAGCATTTGGTTTAACAGAAAAAACAGGAATAGATTTACCGGGTGAATCATCAGGGATTATGTTTGCTTATGAAAACTTCAATGAAGTAGAACAAGCAACAGTAGCATTTGGACAAGGGATATCAATTACGCCACTCCAACTTGTTCGTGCTGTCGCTGCATGCGTCAATGGTGGTTACCTATACAAACCGTATATTGTTAATAAAATATATAACTCATATACAAATGAGATCATTGTAGAAACAGAACCAGAACTCATCCGACAAGTGATTACTGAAGAAACTTCAGCACAAGTTCGTGATGCGCTAGAATCTGTTGTCACTGATGGAGGAGGTAAGAATGCCTATATAGAAGGATATAGAATTGGTGGTAAAACAGGAACTGCACAACGTGCGATCAACGGGACTTATGCAGGAAATGGTTATATCTTATCATTCATAGGTGTTGCACCAATTGATGATCCTGAAATTATACTTTATATTGCGATGGACAATCCGAAAAATACAATACAATATGGTGGAACAACAGTTGCACCAATCGCAAGAAAAATTCTTGTTGATGTATTACCTGCACTTGGAATTAAAAAAGTGACTGAACAAAGAGAAAAAGCTTGGGTTTGGACAGATGTAAAAACATTCACAGTTCAAAACTATGTTGGTTTATCAAAAGACCAAGTCAAGAGCGAAGAATATGGCTTTGAATTCCTTGGAGAAGGTAATATTGTTGTTGATCAATTACCAAGAGTAGGAGAAAAAATTGCAGAGGGTGAAAAGGTAAAAATTCAACTCGGTGAGCAATAAATTTAGCGAAAAAAGTCAATACTGTCGTATTGGCTTTTCTTGCTATGTGAATATATTGAGTCTTGTTGTTATTCTTGAAATTATGTGTTATATTTAATAGTGCAAAAATATAAACAAAAGGAGTACAAATATGTTCACACCAGATTTTTTAATGTTAGTTTTAAATTTATTCGTGGCGTTTATCGCTGTGGTAATCATAATGCCTCGTTCAATCAGATATTTAAAGAGATTGAAGTTCGGTCAAATTGAACGTGAAGAAGGATTAGATTCCCACAAACACAAAGGGGGAACACCAACAATGGGAGGAATTGTCTTTATTATAACCTCTGTTTTGGTTGTGTACATTTTAAATTTTAGCTATTTTAATAGTCCATATATTAATCTATTAACGTTCGCATTTGTTGGGTTTGGATTAATTGGATTTTTAGATGATTATTTAATTGTTGTTAAGAAAACAAATGATGGTTTAAAACCATTATATAAATACACATTACAATCAATCGTCGCAATTGCATTTTACTTTTTAGCAAGAGCGTTTATTCCAGGGTTTGATACATCGATCACTATACCAATCTTCTACATAACAGTAGATTTGGGGTGGTTATATCCAGTTTTAGTTTATTTTATGTTTACAGCAGAAAGCAATGCGGTAAACTTAACTGACGGATTAGATGGATTAGCAACAGGATTATCAATGATCGCAATTGCAGTCTTTGTTATCTTTGCTGTTATGAATAAGAACTACGAAGTTGCATTATATGCAATGGTTGTTATTGGAACACTATTAGGATTTATGATTTTCAATTATCATCCTGCAAAAATCTTTATGGGTGATACGGGTTCACTTGCTTTAGGTGGATTACTTGCTGCATTAGCAGTGTTAACAAAACAAGAATTATTATTAATCTTAGTTGGGGCTGTGTTCTTAGTTGAAACATTATCAGTTATTATTCAAGTCGTTTCGTTTAAATTGACGGGGAAACGTGTGTTTAAAATGGCACCGATTCATCATCATTTTGAAATGTTAGGTTGGAGTGAACAACAAGTTGTTATTTCGTTTTGGTTCTTAGGGTTTATCGTTGGAATGATCAGTATATTACTAGGAGTGTTATAATATGTTAAAAGGCAAAAAAGTCCTTATTATCGGTTTAGCAAAAAGTGGTACTGCAACTCTTAAATTGGTTCACCATTTACAAGCAAGTATTGTTGTTAACGATTCTCGTGAAAGAGAAGACGTTGATCTTATAGAAGAGTATGAAAAGTTAGGTGTTGAATTCGTTTGTGGTGGACACCCAGATGAATTATTTGAACGTGATTTTGATTTCGTTGTGAGAAATCCAGGAATCAATTATCATAAACCCTTCTTGTTAAGGTTAAAGGAAAGAGGAATTCCTGTTTATACAGAAATTGAACTTGCATATCAAGTGTCTCAACCTCAAACCTACTTAGCTGTTACAGGTACAAATGGAAAAACGACAACTGTTAAATTACTTAATCATGTATTTGAATCTATTCAAGACAAAGTCTTATTAGCAGGTAATGTTGGCGTTCCTTTATGTGAACTTGTTTTAAAACATGACTTAATTCATAATAGTGGTTATACAATTATACTTGAAATGTCTAACTTTCAATTGTTAGATATTGATCAGTTTAAACCAAATGTTTCAACTGTTATCAATTTAACACCAGATCATTTAGACTATATGGCTTCATTAGATGAATACTACGCATCTAAAATGAGAATCTTTATGAATCAAAATGAAGATGATATTTATGTAGAAAATCTAGATGATCCTATCCTACAAGAATATTTAAATCAATATCCACCTCGCGCAACACGCCTCACTTATTCTTTAGAAAAAGAGGCTATGTGTTGTTTAAAAGGTGATGACATCTATTACGATAATCAACTGATTATGAATATCAAAGATATTCAAATGGTTGGTAAACATAATGTACAAAATGTTATGATAGCAATTGTATTTGCTCTCTTATGTAAACAAGATGTACAGGCTGTTGTTCAAGCGATTAAAGAATTTAAAGGAGTTGAACATCGAATTGAATATGTCGATACAATTTCTAAAGTGAAGTACTATAATGATTCAAAAGCAACAAATACAGATGCTGCAATAATTGCGTTAAAAGCATTTGATCAACCTGTTATTTTATTGATGGGTGGTTTTGAAAAAGGTCTTGATTTAGAAGAGATGTCTACTTATAAAGATAAAATTAAACACCTCGTTTGCTTTGGCGCAGCAAAAGATCGTTTTGCAAGTGAAATGAAATGTCCAAGTACATTTATTGAATTATCACTTAAAGATGCTTTATTGAAAGCACAATCTATTGCAGAAGAAGGAGATGTTATTCTGTTATCACCTTCAACGAGTTCTTTTGATGAATTTAAAAGTTATGAAGAACGTGGTAGAATCTTTAAAGGTTATATAGAAGATATGAAGAAGAGTTAATCTTCTTCTTTTTTATTTTGTCATGCATATAATTTATGAGGTGGTGACATTATGAAAACAAAAAGGATTACAATTATTACAATCATTATCGTTATATTTGGATTAATCAATGTCTACAGTTCATCTCATGTCTGGGCACTCTATAAATATAATGATTCATTATTCTTTATTAAACGTCAGTTTTTATTTGCGTGTGTTGGTTTGATTGCGATGTATGTCACATCGCGAATAGATTATCATATCTATTTAAAGTACTATAAACAGATTATTATTGTATGTTTTATATTACTTGGTGCGGTATTAATTCCTGGTGTTGGAGTGGTCCGTGGTGGAAGCCGAAGCTGGTTTAACCTCGGTATTTTTGCGTTACAACCAAGTGAACTTTTTAAAATCGCTATAATTATATATGCAGCTCAATATATTGATAAGCATTATAAACAAATGAAAAAGTTATCCTGTGCACTTAAATTGTTGGCTGTTGTTGGTGCGGGATTTGGTTTGATTATGCTTCAACCTGACTTTGGTAGTGGAGTTGTCATGGTTTGTGCTGTCATCGTCATGGTTATTATATCGCCATTACCATTTGGTTACTTTATTGGAATGGGACTTTTAGGAATACTAGGTATCGTAGGCATGGTTATCTCCGCGCCATATCGATTGGAAAGAATTTTATCCTACCTAGATCCTTGGAAAGATCCGCTTGGAAGTGGTTTTCAAATGATTCAAGCACTTTACGCAATAGGTCCCGGTGGGTTACTTGGTGTTGGATTTAATAACAGTATACAAAAGCATTTCTATTTGCCTGAACCACAAACCGATTTTATCTTTGCTATTGTCGCTGAAGAGTATGGATTTATCGGTGGTGTTGCATTAATTGGTTTATATTTCTGGTTGTTTAAAACAATACTTGATGTATCAAAACATGTAAATGATATGTTTGGATCATTACTTATGGTTGGTATTGTATCAATGATAGGTATTCAAACAATTTTGAACCTCGGCGTTGTTGTTGGGTTGTTCCCTGTTACAGGTGTTACACTTCCATTAATGTCATACGGGGGAACAAGTTTAATGGTAACAATGATTAGTATGGGAATTGTAATTAATATCTCTAAAAATGCTCATAGTGTGGTATAATGATGACTAAGGAGTGGTGATAGTGAAAATTATTGTGAGTGCAGGAGGAACTGGTGGACATTTATACCCAGCTTTAGCTCTTGTTGATTATATAAAAGAACAAAGAAAGGATGCTGAATTCTTATTTGTAGGGACAACGGATCGTCTAGAATCTCAAATTGTCCCTGAATTAGGTTATCCATATAAAGGTTTATATGTTAAAGGAATGGTTGGAAACCCATTGCAAAAAATGAAGAATGGACTTATTTTTGTGAATTCATTAAGACATTCAAAGAAAATATTAAAAGAATTCCAACCTGATTTGGTTATTGGTTTTGGTGGTTATCCAAGTGCATCAATAGTCCTACAGGCTGCAAAGATGAATATTAAAACAATGATTCATGAACAAAATTCAATTATTGGATTAACAAATAAAATCTTAATAAATAAGGTCGATAAAATTATTTGTTGTTATCGTCAAGCGTACGATCAATTACCAAAAGAGAAAACGATGTTACTTGGAAATCCAAGAGCAAGCGTTGTTTCACATAAACGATTAGACAATATCAAACCGATGTATAATATACCTCAGTCTAAACAAATTGTTCTCATTGTTATGGGAAGTTTGGGATCATCGAGTGTTAATGCGATGATGGTAGAAGCTTTAAAACAGATGCAACACGATCATTTTGATGTCATTTATGTAACTGGTAAAAATCATTATGATGATATGAAGAAAGAGTTAGGAAAGTTATCTCAATCTATACACTTAGTGCCTTACATTGATGATATGCCATCGCATTTAGCAAATGTTGACTTGGTTGTCACACGTGCTGGAGCAACAACACTTTCAGAAATTACAGCATTAGGAACGGCTTCATTAATTATCCCAAGTCCTTATGTTGTCGCAAATCATCAGGAATATAACGCAAAAGAATTGGTTGATGCCAAGGCAGCAACATGGATATTAGAAAAGGATCTTTCAACAGATGTGTTTGTTAAAACAGTGAAAACACTTATGAATGATCAACAAGTGTTAAAAATGTATAGAAATAATGCATTAAATTTAGGAAAACCAAATGCAAGTGAAGATATTTATAAGGAAGTCGTAAGATTAGTAGGAGGAAAATAGAGTGAGTTTGGAAAAAATGTATGATCAACTCGTAGAATTAGAGTTAGGTGAACTGTTAGAAGATGAGCCTTTATACAAACATACAACATTTAAAGTTGGAGGGCCTGCTAAATATTTTATTTATATAAAAGATTTGGAAGCATTACAAAAAGGGATCTCTTTTTGTCAAAAAAATCATATAAAACATATGGTCATTGGAAATGGTTCAGATTTATTGTTTTCTGATAAAGAATACACAGGAATTGTCTTTTCATTAATGAAAGGATTAAATAACGTAAAAATTAATGGGTCTAAAATCATTGCAGAAGCTGGAGTAGGAATGATTGCTCTTTCTTATCAAGCAGCAAAGACAGGATTATCAGGATTTGAATTCATGGGTGGAATTCCAGGAACAATTGGTGGTGGGATTTACATGAATGCAGGTGCATATAAATACTGTTTTGCGGATGTATTTGAAAGTTGTCTTGTTTTAAATGATCAAGGTCATATCGTTGAATTGTCAAAAGAAGATATGAAATTCGGATATAGACATTCATTATTACAAGAAAGAAAAGATTGGATTTTGGTAGAAGCAACATTTCAAATGACGCCAAAAGATCCAAAAGAAATATCTGCTGTCTTAGACAAAAGAAAAGAAAAACGTATGACATCTCAACCGTGGAATTTTGCAAGTGCGGGAAGTGTCTTTAGAAATCCTGATGATAAAGCTGCATGGCAATATATCGATGAATGTGGACTAAGAGGATTTGAAATTGGTGGAGCACAAGTGTCACCAAAGCATTCTAATTTCATTGTTAATAATGGTTATGCAAGTAGTAAAGATATCCTTGATTTAATTCATCATGTCTCAACAACTGTTCAAGAAAAATGCCAAGTTTTATTAAAACCGGAAGTCATTTTAATCAATTGGGAAAGTGATGATGAAGCGTAAACAGGTTTACTATAATGAGCATGATGTGAATCAAGTAAAAGAGATATTAAGGAATAAAAAGAAAAATAAACTAAAAAAGAAGTTTAAAATAATGATGATTTTACTTTTGTTAGGAGTCATTGGTTATTATTTTATGAGTGATTTATCAAAAGTGAATGAAGTTAAAATAATGGGTAATTATTATTTATCAACTTCTGAAATAGAAAGTGTAATTACAGTAACGAATGAAGATTATTTACTCTTTGTTGATAAAGGTGAGATTGTAGAAAAGATAAAAGCACTCCCTATAGTTAAAGATGTAAAAATAAAAATGAATTTAACAAGAGATATTGTGATCGAAATCACAGAATCATCAATTGTTACTTTTGGTTATGTTGATGATCAAATTATGATTGTTGATGAAAAAGGACGAGTAAAATCCCTGGATGATGATTCGTTTTTAGATGAATTAAAGGTCCTTCCACAATTCTTTGAGTTTGATCAAGATATGTTTGAGGCTATGGCTAAAGAATTTGTTCAATTCCCAGGGACTGTATCGAGTCTGATCAGTGATGTCGTGTATCAACCGACTGGCGTTGATACAAAACGTGTTAAGTTTATATTTGATAATGGGAAAATTCTTTATGCAAGAATTGACGATATTGTCTCACAATTAGAGCGTATTGATATCCTCACAACAATGGAGTTCTATGATAATAATTCTATCTTCAGTTTAGAAGGTGGAAATTTATACATAACAGGTCAATAACGGTGTCGAAAGGCACTGTTTTTTTTGTCTATTAATATTGATGAGATATGATGAATGAGTGAGGAAAAGGTAATAATTAGGCATTTCTTTTTCTTAAATATTGTTTCAATGAGGTGAAAAATATGGTATTATATATAAAAGTGAGTGAGGAGGTTTGCGAATGAAAGATATCTATGCTGTACTGGATATTGGTAGCGCATCATTGAAACTTCTTGTTGGTGAAGTTGTCAGTGCAAATATAAATGTACTATACTCAGAAACACGAGTTAGTCAGGGTGTTAAAAAAGGAAAAATCGTTGATGAAGCACTAGTCGCAAATGAAATTGATCGACTTGTTAAAAAAGCGTCGGTTGCGATTGGAACAACTATAAAAAGTATTGCTTTAACTATTCCCTCACTTTATGCTCACATTTATCAATCTGAGGGTGTGACTCAAGTTGAGTCTCGCTATCAAAATGTTGAGAATAGTGATATTCTACGAGCATTAAAACTTTCAAAAAGGTTTGAATTAGAACAAGATGAAGAAATTATTTCGGTGATTCCAACGGCATACCTCTTAGATTCAAAGAGAGTGCTTGAACTACCTGTTAATCAAAAAGCTGATTCATTAACAGTAGAATCACTTGTTATAACAACGAAAAAGAAATTGCTATATAGTTACATAAGAGTTATAGAATCAATTGGGTTAGAGGTCATTGATGTACAAATCAATGTTTATGCTTGTGCAAAAGAAGCGTTTGATGAAGTTTATATACAAGAAGGAGCAATCCTCATTGATATAGGATATAAACAATCGACAATCTCATTCTTTGAAGGCGGATATCTGAGATATATCGCTCAAGCTCCGGTAGGTGGTTATCATTTAACAAAACACATTGCAACGAAGTGGGGAATTCCTATGGAGAAAGCAGAAGTGTATAAAGTTAAGTATGGAACGTGTGATCGATATGTATCTGATGAAGATATTATTCATATTACGCAAGAACCTGATGGTGATGTCATCTATACTCAAAAAGACTTAACAAATGAGCTAATAGAAGCTGTTGAAGAAATGATGGAAATCATTAAAACAAAAATTGATGTTATCAATGATGGACGAGGTTATGAGACTGTCATTGTTGGTGGTGGTGGGGAACTTCCTGATATTGCAAAGGTTGCATCACATATCTTAGAAAGTTCGGTAAGAACGTATAGACCTGATACATTAGGAGCAAGACACATGATTTACGTGTCATGTCTTGGAATGATGTATTATTTAAATGAAAGAGCAAGATTAAACAATGATGTTCACTCTTCAATTACATTGCCTGATATCTCGCATACAATGAGTATTCGATTTAAGGGATTAACAAAGAATAGAACTGTGAATGAGAATAAGAAAAAAGGTAAGTTGAGTTATGCCTTAGAGTCATTTTTCAACGAAGAAGATTAACATAAAGCGAGGAAACAGTCATGGATAACTTTATTCAAGAAGCAAAAATAAAAGTCATTGGTGTTGGGGGCGGTGGTTGTAACGCTGTTGCTAGAATGGCCAAAGAAGGTGTCAGAGGTGTTGATTTTATTGTCGCAAATACTGATGCTCAAATTTTACAAGGAATTGAAATTGAAAACAAAATCATTTTAGGTAGAGAATTAACAAAAGGTTTAGGTGCAGGTGGAAATCCTGAAGTAGGACGCAAAGCTGCAATCGAAACTGAACAAGAATTACGTGAAGCGTTAACTGGAGCAAACATGGTCTTTGTTGCTGCTGGTATGGGTGGAGGTACTGGAACTGGTGCTGCACCTATCGTCGCAAAAGTTTCAAGAGAGTTAGGAGCATTAACAGTAGGTGTTGTTACATCACCATTTATGTTTGAAGGTCCTAAAGTAAGTCGACAAGCTAAATCAGGTTTAGCTGAATTAAGAGAAAACGTAGATTCAATTATTGTTGTTTCTAATGATCGATTATTAGACGCTATTGGACGTCGTCCAATGGGTGAAGCTTTCAGAGAAGCAGATAACGTATTACGCCAAGGTGTACAAACAATTACTGACTTAATTGCAATACCTGCATTTATTAACCTTGATTTTGCAGATGTTTCATCTGTTATGAAAGGGAAAGGGTCTGCGTTAATCGGAATCGGTATGAGCGATGGTGATAATAAAGCAGAAGAAGCTGCATTACGTGCAATCTCTTCACCATTATTAGATGTTTCTATTACAGGAGCAAAAGACGCAATCATTAATGTTACTGGCGGTACAAATATTACATTATTTGACGCTAATGCTGCATTAGCAACTATTGCAAACGCAGTAGGAAATGAAGTCAATACATCATTAGGTGTTGCAATCAATGAAAATCTAGATGATCAAATTATTGTAACTGTTATTGCGACTGGATTTGAAGATGAGGAAGAAGTGCCTCCAACTCCTGTTCAACAAAAAGCAATATTTGAACAACCTATCGCAGCAACACAACCAATTCCTAGACCAACTGTCTACGATAATGGTTATGATGATGACGATGAACCGGTACCAGCATTTTTAAGAAATAGAAAATTATAAGCTAACGTAAGTTAGCTTTTCTTATAGGGGGGAAATATATGAAAATAGGTTTTATTGGAATGGGGAATATGGCCTTTGCGATCGCAAAAGGAATTATTACATCTCAATATGTAGATGCAAAAGATATTTATGCTTATGATATCAATACACTACAACTGGACAATATTGCAAGTTTTGGGGTGCAAGTCAAAGAAAGTAATATAGCTTTAATTAAAGAATGTGATCTCATTATCCTTGCGGTGAAACCACAAGTCCTAGAAAAAGTTCTATTACCATTAAAAGAAGTTTTAAAAGAAAAAGCAATTCTCTCTATAGCTTTAGGCTATCATTTTGAACAATTCAATACTTTGCTTGATTCTTCAACACGTCATTTAACAATAATGCCAAACACGCCATGTTTGGTAAATGAAGGTATGACGGTTATAGAAAAGGCATCATCATTAACAACAGATGAAATGTCATTTGTGAGGGGAATGTTAGAATCGATAGGTACAGTTGTTGAAGTAGATAGTCATCTCATGGGGGTAGCGGGTGCACTTTCTGGGTGCGGACCAGCTTATATCTATATGATTATTGAGGGATTGGCGGATGGAGCAGTGAAACAGGGTCTTCCAAGAGATATTGCTTACAAACTTGCTTCACAGACAGTTCTTGGTTCTGGGAAGATGCAACTTGAAACTGGAATTCATCCAGGTATATTAAAAGACAATGTATGCTCGCCAGGTGGATCAACTATAAGAGGGGTCCATGCATTAGAAAACGGACAACTCCGTTCTCTTATGATGAACGCTATTGAGAAGTCATTAAATAAGTAAATAATAATGTATGAGAACCTTTACTAAGTTTTATTGAGAAGGTTCTCTTTTTTATTGATATATAATCATTTTATAAAAAAGTGAGAATAAGTGCGATGAATAGGGAATAAAATAGGAATATAAGTGGGGAAAGCAACATATAGTATATGTGCGATTCGACAAAATATTCGAAAAAATTCAAAAAAGGGGTTTACAAAACAAAATAGAGATGGTATTATAACTAAGCACTCGACGAGAGAGACGCCAGTCACTC
>CAMTOK010000027.1 GCA_947074115.1 uncultured Erysipelotrichaceae bacterium
AATAAGAAAGGGTAACTGCTGTTACCCTTATTTATCTTGACAACATCCACCTTCAGAATGTCCATGTCCTCCACAGCATTCATGATCTTCTTCATCATGTTGACAACCACATTCGTGATCTTCTTCATCATGATGGCATCCACCATGACCACCACAGCATCCATGTTCTTCTTCTTCATCTTGAGAGACAAAACTAGAGAAAACTTCTTCAATCATTTCCCATTCTTTTGGATCTTCGATTGCTTCTAAAGCACCATTATCATCATAAATTGATGCAAAAACTTGAGGTTGTTCTTGAGTTGCATCATAGTATAATACGTATTTTTTACCTAATTCATCATTTTCGAATGTAAATAATACGTCAAATTCCATTTCATTTCCGTTATCATCGATAACTTGTATTTTATTAGTATCCATTATTATCTCCTTTGTCCATCTAAATAGCCTTGTAATATCGCTACTGCAGCCATTTTGTCGACGACTTCTTTTCTTTTCTTTCTAGAAACATCAGCAAAAATCAATTGATTTTCAACAAGGACAGTTGTCAATCTCTCATCTACTAAAACAACGTCAACGTCCATGATTTTTTCTAGTAATTCTTTAAAACTGATAGAAACTTGTGCTCTTTCCCCCAAGTCACCATTCATGTGTTTTGGTAATCCAAGAACAATCGTTTTTACATCGTTTTCTTCTACCATTTTTTTAATGTAGTAAGCAGCATTTTTGTAGTGGTTCTCTTTAAAACGATATGTTTCTACACCATGAGCAATCATTCCTAATGTATCACTCATGGCGATTCCACATGTTCTTGATCCTAAATCTAAGCCTATAATTTTGTTCACTATTTTAACTCCAAATAAAATTTCACTAATTCTTCTATAATTTCATCACGATCAATTTGTTGAATAATTGAACGTGCTCCCCTATGGTTTGATATATAAGCAGGGTCATTTGAAATTAGGTATCCAGCTATTTGATGCACAGCGTTATATCCACGTTCATCTAGAGCTTGTGATACGCTCATAAGATTAGAATGAATCACTTCTCTTTTAATGTCTTCAGAGTTAAATAAGCGAGTTTCCGTCAAATCTTTAGCCATAAGATAACCTCCTATCTTAATATCATATTACACTACTTTTTCAAAAATTGCTAGTAAAACCCTTTAGAATAATGCCTTAATAGCATTTAAAGCATTATCAATTGAGTCTAATGATGGACATCCACCTTGTGCGAAATCAGGTTTTCCACCACCTCTACCAGATGTCACTTCATTCATTGTTTTCACAAGTTCACCTGCTTTAAATCCATGAGAAACCATTGATGGTGTAAGTGCGACAAAGTAAGATACTTTTCCTTCATATTCACTGACAACGACAACAACACCATTTTCTAATTGATCTCTTAATTCAAAAGCCATTTGTTTTGCTTGTGCTGTTTCTTTATTTATAGAAGCACATAAGAATTGTACACCATTTATGTTTTCAATATTCTTAGAGTTTTCTTTTGCCTCTAAACTGTTGATTTTATCTAAATATTGATCTCTTTCTTTTCTCACTGCATGAGCTTCTTCTAGCGTACTTTCTAATTTCGTTACAACTCTATTAACACTTTTTTCTTTTAACAATCCAGCCATATCATGGATCATTGATTCAAAGTGTTTAAATGCTTGGTAAGCTGCTTGTCCTGTAACGGCTTCAATACGTCTTATTCCAGATCCAACACTTTCCTCTGAATCAATTTTAAATAAACCGATTTGAGCGCTGTTTTCAACATGACAACCACCGCATAATTCTTTTGAGAAATCACCAACAGTGACGACACGTACTTCATCACCATACTTTTCATCAAATAAAGCCATTGCCCCTGATGCCATTGCTTCATCTTTAGTCATATATGCGATTTCTACAGCAATCCCTTTAAAGATTTCTTCGTTAACTAAATCTTCTACTTCTTTTAATTGTTCTAATGTCATCTTTTCAGGATGTGTAAAGTCAAATCTTAAACGTTCAGGATTAACAAATGAACCTGCTTGAGAAACATGATCTCCTAAAACGACTTTTAATGCTTTTTGTAATAAGTGAGTTGCTGTATGGTTTTTGATTGTTGCTTGTCTTACACTTAAATCAACAACGAGTTCAACTGTATCTCCAACTTTAATTTCACCTTTATTAATAACAACTGTGTGTAAATGCTGTTTGTGTGGTGCTTTTAAAACATGAGTGACATTTGCTTCTAATGTCTCATTTTTAACAACACCCATGTCAGCACACTGACCACCCATTTCTGCATAGAAAGTTGTTGTATCAAGCATGATTTCACCTTTTGAATCAATAACATCACATTTAACTCCATCAACAAAAGTCGCAACAACTTTCGCTTTAATTGGTGATGGATTATAGATGAATGTACTTTCAACATCACATGCCATTAAATCAGGCTTTTGTGATGACATTGATTCTACACCACCTCTTGCACTTCTTGCTCTTTCCTGTTGAGCTTTCATTTCTAATGCAAATCCTTCTTCATCAACACTGTAACCAGATTCTTCAGCAATTTCTACAGTTAATTCTAATGGGAATCCATAAGTATCATATAATTTAAATGCATCTTGACCACTTAACTTTTTATCACTAGATTTTTCTAACATTTGAGCCAATAATTTTTCACCATGACTTAATGTTTTATGGAAAGCTTGTTCTTCTTTTTTAACTAAGTTACTTACAAAGTCAGCTTTTTCTGGTAAGTAATCATAGTACTCTTTCATGATATCAGCAACAATATAAACAAGTTTATACATGAATGCTTCATTAATACCAATCTTTTTACCATAACGCACAGCACGTCTTAAAATACGTCTTAAAACATAACCTCTTCCTGCATTATCAAATAATGCACCATCGCTTAATGCGAATGTTACAGTTCTCATATGATCAGCAATAACTCTATATGCCATTTTATTATCAGCATAAGTTACGTTAGCTAATTTTTCAGTTTCACGAATAATAGGTAAGAAGAAATCTGTATCAAAGTTTGTTTCTCCACCTTGGATAATTGATACAAGACGTTCTAATCCCATTCCGGTATCGATATTCTTTTGTGGTAATTCTTTATAATCTTTTCTATCTAATTCTGGTTTACAATCATATTGAGAGAAAACTACATTCCATACTTCTATGTAACGATCATTTTCTAATTCTTCAAAGAATAATTTTTCTCCAATCCCTTCAGGATCGTATTCTACACCTCTATCATAAAAGATTTCAGAGTCAGGACCACCAGGACCTTCTCCAATCTCCCAGAAGTTCCCTTCAGTTCTTAAAATATGAGAAGGATCAACATGACATACTTTTGTCCATGTATCATATGCAACTTCATCATCAGAATAAATAGATATATATAATTTGTCTTTGTCAAAACCAATCCATTCTTCACTTGTTAAGAATTCCCATGCAAATTGAATCGCTTCTTCTTTAAAATAATCTCCAATTGAGAAGTTCCCTAACATTTCAAAGAATGTATGGTGACGTGCTGTTTTTCCTACATTTTCAATATCGTTAGTACGAATTGATTTTTGTGCATTAACAATACGATCACACGCTGGTTTTTCACTACCATCAAAGTATTTCTTTAATGCTGCCACACCAGCATTGATCCATAATAGCGTTGGATCATTATGTGGGATTAATGATGCACCTGGTTCAACCATATGTCCTTTTGATGCAAAATAATCTAAAAATAATTGTCTGACTTCATTACCCGTTCTATATTTCATTCCATTTTCCTCCTTAAAATATAAAAAAGCCACTCCTAAAAGGAACGACTTGATCGCGGTACCATCCTTGTTCATAGATATTTCTATCTATGCTCTTTACTCTTTAACGCAGATTCACGTTGATGTTTACATCACTCTAAAAGGGAGCACTTTCCATTTTATTGTAGGAACTCTCACCACACGTTCCCTCTCTTCAACAATGCCATTTTAGTATGTCCTTTATCACAGATTTGTTATATTATAACCAATTTCAACATAAAAATCAATTTTAAATTCATGAGTTACTTATAGAATTTTAGGACAAAGTCGTCGAGTTTATACAAGACAATAGCGACAACTATATTAAAGAGTGTATGAACATAAACAATTTGTATTGAAGGAATTGCATTTGGGACAATTGAGAGTAAACTTTGACTGCCAAATAGAGCACACCAAAGTGCAAAAATCATGACCCCAATGATATTAAAAAGACAATGGAATAAGCAGAGGAACTTAACATCTTTATTTGAATTGATAGATCCTAGAATAACTGTGAAGCAAGTTCCGATATTCATACCTAATAATGCGTAAATAGCATTTCCCACATACACAACGCCTTCTCTTAACATCACTTGTAACATACCTAAAGTGACAGAAGAACTTTGCATTAATGCTGTTAGTAACAATCCAAATAAGAATGCAATCCCTGGAACGTTTATTTGACTTAAAGCATAGGAAAATGCTTCTGTTTGATTAATAAATGACATTGAGTATGTCATTAATTCTAAAGCAACAAATATTGAGCCAAACCCCATAAATATAATACCAAGCTTATGCAAAATATCTTGATGTAGTAAAAACAATACAATCCCAATTACACAGAAAATTGGTGCCAAACCTTTTAGGTCAATAGATAAAAGATAACCTGTCGTTGTCGTCCCAATATTAGCCCCAATCATAACCCACATTGCTTGTTTAAGAGAAATATATTTTCCTCTTAATAAACCGATTAAGATCAAGCTTGTCGCTGATGAACTTTGTATAAAGGATGTCACAAGACATCCAAGGATAATCGCAATTATTTTCTTTTTTGTTAATGTATGAAGTATCTTTTTAAGAGATTCACTGCCTAATTTTACAAGCCCATTTGACAATAAAGACATACCAAGTAAAAAAAGTCCCAGGCCTCCTATAATACCGATCAGGTTAATCATTGTACTCACCTCATCATATTATATTTGAAACTTAGACTTTTAGTATTTATTCATGTGTTATATATTTATAAACCCGTTTGTAAACATCGAAATCTAATAATATCGTATTTGCTATTAAAACATACGATAAGAAAAGTGGAGAGAAGATCATTCCTATAAAACCAAATTTATCTCCAAAGAACGTTAAAGCAATTAACAGAGCTATTGGATGTAAATGTATACACTTTGAAAACAAGAAAGGTTGTACATATGATGATTCAATATATTGTAATACCACAATGACACCAATTGCCCAATAACCTAAAGTTGGATTACTCAGATAACAATAGATGACAACAGGTACACCTCCGATATAAGGACCGATAAATGGAATTAAGTTTGTTATGGCAAGAAATAAAGCAATCCATAAAAACATACCACGATCAATAAAATAGAACGGAATTAAACACATAAAGAAAAAGCAGATAAAATCAAAACTTAAAGACTTAATAAATGAATGTGTTAATAATTTAATACGTTTTAATGCTCTCATGAGAATACCTTGTTTATCAAATGGTAAGTAAGTAATTAATTTCTCAATTAAATGAAGATTATCAAATGATAAATAGAATGAAATCCCTACTGCTAATAATATATTTGTTACCCAATATAACAATGATTGAGAAACGTCAGTAATAATACCAACTAAATAATCAAAGACTTGATATTGTTGTAAGAACTCAATAATCGTATTGACAATAGGATGGAGATTTAATTCTCCTTTAACATAAATGGAATAAAACGACATACATTGGTCAAAGACTAATGGTGCTAGGAAATATAATCCTAATATAACAAACACCGTAAACATCAAGTATGTATGAATAACAACAATTCGTCTGTTCATTCCATTCTTACTCATGTAGTTAATATAAGGTTCTAATAAAAAGTGGAAGAATATTCCTATAATCAATGGTAATAAGAGATTAAATATATATAAGAACACATCACCAATGCGAAATAAGGAATAAACCATATAGAGGAGTAATGCACAAATGCTATAAGAGATGATCGTTTTTGCAAGGTTTTTATTCATAAATTCACTTTTAGGTTTAAGAAAAGGACTTTAAAAGTCCTTTTGTACCTATTAAAGTTGCTCCTTAATAGCTTTTTTGGCTTTATGAACAGAATGCTCTACGTCATCGGCGCACGGCATATCACTCATATAAATCATTGCAGCAGCAACGACCCCAGCAGATAAGAAAGCAATAGCTAATTTTGACATGTGTCTCACTCCTTTAAAAGTACACTTTTATTTTGTGAGAGTCATTCAAAATTATACAATGATTCAGTGAATTCACACATTTTTTCTTTTAGTGATGATTGTCTTGTTTCATCAAAGACTTGTTTCAGCCCATAATCAAATGCATTTTCATCACCTATCAAAAATAAATTTTGTTTTGCTCGCGTTAAACCTGTATAAAGCAGGTTCTTTTTTAACATAATGCGATAGTCTTTAAAAACTGGCATAATAACCATTTTAAATTCATTACCTTGTGATTTATGAATACTCATGCAATAGGCATGGGTAATCGTATAAAATTCAGCAGGTGTATATTCAACATATGTCCCTTCAAAATTAACAATAAGGACATCCGTTAAATATTCAAAATTGTCTTTTAAATGAACTTCTTCTAATACCCCAATATCACCATTAAAAACATTATCTTCTACACGATTCTTTAATTGAAGTATTTTATCACCTTCTCTAAAGATACGTCTTCCAACCTTTATCTCTTGTTTATAGAGTGTATCTGCTGGATTAAATAAAGCTTGTAAATAATCATTTAAAGCATCAATACCCGCAACACCATTATACATTGGCGCAAGAACTTGAATATCATTTTGTTCATAACCATGTTGTAAAGCTTGCTCTATTAATCTTGTTATGATTTCTTTTGAATGATACGGTTGACATGATAGAAATGAGACATCACGATATTCATCAAAGACATGATGATCATATTCATTTTTTCTAATTGAGTGTGCGAGTTGAATAATACCGCTATCACTTGCTTGACGATAAACTTTCGTTAATTGAACAAGTGGAACACGACCAGACTCCATTAAATCATTTAATACAGTTCCTGGAGAGACTGATGGTAACTGCTCATCATCTCCAATGAGTAATATTTTTTGTACGCTATGCGAAGCTTCTAGTAAACGAGAGAACAAAAGAGTATCAACCATTGAAAACTCATCAATAATCAATATTTTTGTGTCTAATGGATTATTTTTATTCATCGCAAACGTATTGGAATGTAAATCCCATTTTAACAATCTATGAATAGTACACGCTTCTTCACCCGTAACTTCACTCATTCTTTTTGATGCACGTCCTGTTGGTGCAACAAGAGATAATGTTTGATCAGGATAAAGTGATTTACACATATGGACAATAGCTTCAACAATCGTTGTTTTCCCTGTCCCAGGTCCTCCGGTTATAATTAAAGCTTGATTGTTTAAAAATTCACTCATCGCATGTTTTTGTGATTCATCATATTGAATAGAACGACTTTTTTCTAGCTTCGATACAATGTCATCACATTCTTCCTCTTCATATTTATATAAAGAAGAATGCAAATAACGTTTAAACGTTTTTGTGATATTCTCTTCTGCTTCAAATAAGAGTATTGGATAGTAACGTTCTTTATGTAAAACGACTTTACGTTCTTCTATTAACTCATCAAATATCATTTCTAGTGTTTCTAGATTCATCGAAAATATCATTTTAGAAAAGCGCGGAAATATTTGCTGTAAGTACATATAAGTACTTCCTGTTTGAAAACAACATTCTTTTAATGCATTTAAAGCAGCTGCTTTAATTCGCTCAGGGTCATCCAATGTAAATCCCAATTTCATTGCCAACTCATCTGCCGCTTTAAATCCTATACCTTCAATATCATCTATAAGTTGATACGGTCTATTTTGGAGTATCTCTAATGTTCTTTCTTGATATGTTGCTTGAATAATTGCAAGTTTCTTTGTTGATATTCCATATCCCATAAAGAAAGATAAAACCTCTTGATCATAATTTTGGGTGCATAGTACATTAATAATTGTTTGTTTTTTTTGTTCATTCATACCTCTAACTTGATCTAATACGTGTGAATCTTCTTTGATTAAGTTTAGAGTTTCAGTTCCTAATAATTCAACAATAGCTTTTGCTTGAACTTCTCCAATACCTTTAAATAATGGACTTGATAAATATTTAATGATTTCATCCTCTTCACTTGCATGAATGATTTCATAAGAAGACAATTGAAATTGTTTTCCATATTTAGGATGAACAACATACTCCCCTGTTATTTTATAACGATCATGAGGGTTCACATAACTCATATGCCCAGTGACAAGTATAGGTTTGTCTTCTTCATCTGTTTCAAATGAACAAACGATATACTTTGTTTCTTCACTATAGAAACGGATATATTGAATAATTCCTGTATATTCTAACATTAAAGGTAAGTGATCTCTTTCTCATCTTTATAAACTTTTTCAATCGTTCCTCCACCAAGACAGATATCTCCTTGATAGAAAACAGCTGCTTGTCCAGGGGTAACAGCTTTTATTGGTTTTTTAAATGTAACATATACTGTTGTTTCATCAACAAAATGAATAGAAACATCATTATCTGCTTGTCTATATCTAAATTTAGCTGTGCAATCTAAATCTCCAGATGGTTTTTCTGGCATAATCCAATTTACATCACTAATTAATGCACCTTCACTCAGTAGCCAGTCAGATTGATCTCCTTGAGAGACATAAAGAACATTTTGATCATATTCTTTCCCTACGACAAACCAAGCATCTCCTGGTCCACCAATATTTAAACCTTTTCTTTGACCTATTGTATAATACATAATCCCTTGATGTTCACCGACAACAGCATTTGTTTGGATATCTACCATTTTACCGTTTTTAGCAGGTATGTAATTCTTTAAAAATTCTCTAAAGTCTCTTTCTCCAATAAAACAAATTCCAGTACTGTCTTTTTTATTGGCTACAGGTAAATCAAGTTTTAAAGCAAGTTCTCTCACTTCTGGTTTTGTTAAATGACCAACTGGAAACAATGATTGTTGCAGTTGTGATTGAGATAATTGACATAAGAAATATGTTTGATCTTTATTATTATCAACACCTCTTAACATAACTGATTCGTCTTCTTTATGTTCAACTCTTGCATAATGTCCTGTTGCAATATAATCTGCATCAATTGATTTAGCAAAATCTAAGAATGCCTTAAATTTAATATGTTTATTACAAAGAATATCTGGATTAGGCGTTCTACCTTTTGCATATTCTTCTAAAAAGTATGTAAAGACATGGTCCCAATATTCTTTAATAAAATCGACACGTCTAATTTCAATTCCTAAATGATGTGCAACTGCCACAGCGTCTTGATAATCCTCTTCTTGTGGACAGACATCATTATTGTTTGTAGGGTTTCCTAATATATCATTATTTAATGATGAATCCCAATTTCGCATGAAGACACCAATGACTTCATATCCTTGTTCTTTTAATAAGTAAGCGGCAACTGCACTATCGACACCACCACTTAAACCTAGTACGACTCTTTTCATTATTACACCGTCCTTCTCGCCTATTCTACCACTTTATAAAAAAAAGATAAAGCATTGCTTTATCTTAATCTTGACATAGGTAACATTGCTGCACCAATTGCGCCACAATCTTCAAGTTCAGTTTCAAGAATAGGAATGTATCCTCTCATACCAACATGAATTTTTGAATTAAATTGTTCAACCAATTGGTCGTAGAAATATCTTTTTGATTTCATGACACCACCACCTAAAATAAAGCAATGTGGGTCAACAGTATGAGCTATATTCGCTAATAAAATAGCGATTTCACTGATTACTTCATCAGCCAAACCTTGAGCTTTGACATCACCTTCATCTGCTAATCTAAATACATCACCAGCGTGAGCAACTTTGTCTTCACCTAAAATTTCTTTCCCTTTTCTTGTAATCGCAGTTCCACTTGCTTCAGCTTCTACTGCACCAGGATTAAGAGCGCCATGTTTGTAACCATTATTTTTAACGATTATATTCCCGATTTCTCCAGCGTGTCCTCTACCACCAGATACAAGTTGTCCATTTACGATCAACGCTCCACCAATACCAGTAGAAACAGTCACATAATAACAAATTGATTTTCCTTTTCCAGCACCTAATAATGCTTCAGCTAGTCCCGCTACGTTTGCATCATTATCAATGAATACTGGTAAGTTGAATCTGTTAGAAAGTTTTTCGCAAATTGGATAATTTTCAAACCCTGGTAGGTTTGTTGCCATAATCATCACACCATTCACAGTATCAACTGGTCCTGGAACACCAATACCAATTCCTGTAACGTTTGATAATCCACCACAAACTGAGTAATCTAATCCTTCAATTTGACGAATGATTTTAGAGCATACATAATCAGGCCCATTTTCTCTCTCAGTAATATCCCTTACTTCGCTGTATGATTTCCCGTTTTCATCAACTAATAAAGTACGGACATTTGTACCACCTAAGTCTATCCCTATATAATATTTCATGATTAAGTCCTCTCTTTCACTCATATACAGTGTCTATTATACTATATTTTCAAATAAATGAAAATAATCTTTCAATAAATATATCTTTAAATTCGTGCATTTTTACAATTAGGAGTCATTATCATTAAAAAATTTGTCTTTTTATGTCTTCTAATTGTTTTGGAAGTGGACAACTGAATTCCCTTCCTTTTAAATATCTAAACATGCCAATAGGTTCTACAAATTTAACTTTATAAGCATGTAAGAATTGATGATCTAATTTTAATTCTTGTTTTGCATATCGATTACATTTGAAATCACCATATTTTCGATCGCCTAATAAAGGGTGACCAACACTTGATAAATGAATTCTAATCTGATGCGTACGCCCTGTTACCAACTCAACTTCAACCAATGAAAATTTCTTATTCGTTTTGAGTTGTTTGACAATCGTTTTCATATACTGCGCACCAGGTGTTTGTTTAGATACCATTCTCACAAGGCTTTGATTCTCATCTTTTTTCATATACCCTTCAAGCTCACAACTTTTGAGTTCTCCCTGAGCTATCGTTAGGTATTTCTTTTGAATACAGTGTCTCATTTTCATCATTTCATTTAAATCCTGTAACGCAGGAACATTTTTCCCAAAGATCACAATACCGCTCGTATTTCTATCTAAACGATGAACTGGAGCTGGGGTAAATCCAAGGTCATGTTGAGGATCAAATTCACCTTTTTGATGTAAATACGTTAACACTTGATGAGAGAGTGTATTGTATTCTTCATTTTGATCTTCGTGAATTAATAAACCAATCGGTTTGTTAACAATGAGTATATTCTCATCCTCATAAACAACATCAAAATCAATTGATAGATCATGAATTGTTAGAGGTTTAATAAATTCTTGATATTTATCCTCATATAAAAATAACTCTAAACAATCTCCATCTTCTAATATGTAGTTTTCTTTTATTTTCATACCGTTAACTTTAACATCCTTCTTACGAAACATCTTATATATATAAGATGAAGGCGCTTGAGGTAATACTTTTTTTAGATATTTATCGACTCTTTGTCTACTGTTGTCCTTGTCTATTATAAATTTTTTCATATTATCACCCTTCTCATTATAACTTAAATTTTAAAAAATATATATCAAATGTGTAAGCCTTTACATTATTAACTGAATATGGTATATTATGTATGTTAGGTGTCATACACTTAATTATAACCCCCTATAATCTCAATTATAGTAAGATAACGAAAGTATGCTCCCCCGCATACTTTCTTTTCTTTTATGGTATAATGAACCAAAGGAGTCAATTATGGAAAAAGAACTAAGCAGAAAAACAATTTTTGATGGAAAAATCATACAAGTCACTCACGAGGAAGTTGAGCTTGAAAATGGTGAACACGCGATGCGTGAAGTTGTCTACCACAATGGTGGTGTTGGTATCCTCGCTATTAAAAATGACAGTGTATTACTTGTCAAACAATTTCGTTACCCAAACCGCCAATACTTACTCGAAATACCAGCAGGCAAATTAGAAAAAGGTGAAGATCCACTGTTATGTGCTCAAAGAGAATTAGAAGAGGAAACTGATCATCGTTCACACGATATGACCTTCTTACTCAAATGTCTTGTTTCACCGGGTTATTGTAGTGAATATATACACATCTACACAACTGAAAACTTCGAACATGTCGATGATTCTTTACCTTGTGATGAAGATGAGTTTGTTGAATCTACTTTCATGCCTCTCGATGATGCTTACCAAGCAATCTTAGATGGAGACATCATAGATGCAAAAACCGTTATAGCAATTATGTATGCTTATAATAAAAAAAATACCCGTTAGGGTATTTTGTTTTTTATTTGGCGGTCTGGACGGGGCTCGAACCCGCGACCTCCGCCGTGACAGGGCGGCATTCTAACCAACTGAACTACCAGACCAAATAAACAACCTATGGCGGAGACAGAGGGATTTGAACCCTCGCGCCAGTTTCCCGACCTACACCCTTAGCAGGGGCGCCTCTTCAGCCTCTTGAGTATGTCTCCAACTCGTTGCTTAAATATAATATCATAACACATTAAAGAGTGCAAGACTTAATTGTAATAATTATTATTTTTTTTCTTAAGAAAAGGGACCTAGTGGTCCCTATACAATTATTAATCCAATTGAGATTCCAAGGATAATTGCAAATAAAACATCACTTAAATAATGGACAAATAAATAAAGTCTTGAAAGTGCAGTTAGGCTCGCATATATATAGCCCAGTACACCTAACCAAGGATAATAACAAAACATGACAGTTGAACAGGCAAATGATGATGTTGTATGACCTGAAGGAAATGATAAGTCACTTGGTGTTGTGATCAGTAATTCTACATCAGGATAGTCATGACAAGGTCTTTTTCTTTTCACTATACTTTTGATTGTTACCTGCCCTACGAGCGTTGCGACAACCAAAGCAATCAACATATCTACCGACATTGCTTTCGTTGGTGTATAACGGTTTGTCCCTAGAATAATAATCAACCAACTTAAACCAAAGTCACCACATGAACTGACAAATTTCATAAAATCATTTAAACATTTATGTGAGTAACAGTTAAGAAACATAAAAGCAACTTTTTTATCAACTGCTTTAATATAATTAATTATCTTCGTCATCGCTTATATATCTCCTTTTAAAAAGCACACAGCTCCCTTTAATGATCAGTATAAATACTGTTGTATAAATCCAAACAAACAATATTTCCATTCCTTGTTCAGACATCCATGATTGAGAATCAATCAATTGAGAGTATGAAGGAATAGCTGATATAAACTGATGAAGGAAATCAAATAATGATCGAGTCATTGCCACAATTGCTGATACATAATGTTGAGCAACAAAATGGATTTGACTAAAGACAATAACATCTCTTTCAAAAAGGTGTACGAAACCAATATAGAATATTAAGGATACAAATAAGATAAATGCACTTAAACACATTGCCATAAGGATAGAAGACAACACTTGAAGTACTGGACTTGGTTGTTCCTCTTCTTCTTCATCAAGGTCATCCTGAAGTTCGAAATGAACAGTAGAATAGAATCGACTCATATCTGGGTGGACTTCTTCAGCAACAGGCTCTCTTATACTCTTTTGAGAGACTTTCCCATTCTTATTAATCTCATCAAGTAATTGATGTAATTCAACATCATCATCGTGAGTTAATGTAATCATTGGTTCATTTTCTACTTGGATTTCTTCTGGCTCATCATCCGTTTCTTCAATTGTGATTAAATCACGAATAAGTTGATTGTCTTCTTCAACAACTTCCTCTTCTTTATCATCTTGAAGGTCTTGTAAGAACTTTTTTAAAGGATGAACTTTTTGTATTTCTTCTACGGTTTCATCTTCATCCCAAACGAAGCGTTGTTCTCGAGTTGTCATATTGTCTTCTATAACGATCTCATTAATCGTATCTTCTTCAATATCTTCCTCAATCTCTTCTTCTATTGGTCCGATAAGATTTTGTTTATAATACTGATATGTTTTTTGAACTAAATTTAGAATTTGATCATCATCTTCATACTTAATCAATAATGATTGATAGACCTCATCTAATTGGCCAAGATTCATATTCTCATTGAACCCCAGCATATGTGAATAAACCTCTTCTTCTTTATATTTATCGAATAAGAGATAATTTAATAATTCCATTGAATCATGAAAACATTTTAATGAGAGTTTTCTTTCTTTTGGACTTGGTTCTTGAAGATCTTCTATGTACATTGTTTTCATATGTAATTTTGACGCTGCAAGCGTTAAAGATTCAAATGATGATAACACTAACACTTTAGACGTTTCTACTGAAAAGAAATCAGTAATGACTTCTAAGATTTGTGGTGATGGTAATGGGATACATTTTGTATCACTACCAACAATGAATTGAACTTTGTTATATAAGTTAGCTTCTTTTAAATAATCAATAGCGTCAGATGTTCTATGTGTTGTCATAATGGCTATTTTAATCTCTTTTTGATTGAAATAACTTATTAACTCAAAGATCCCACTCTTCACTTTTAATCCTGAATGCATGATGTATTGTTTCATTTCTCTTTCAATACGAACATTCATAGGTCCTGGATCGAGTTGCGTCGCTAATGGTAAATACGTATACATTGAATGCATACTTGCCAACTGATTATAAAACTCATTTTTTGTGATGTTTTTATTATTCTTTTGGCATAAATGTTTATAATAATTAAAGCGGTATTTATTTAAATCCAAAATAATGCCATCCAAAGGAATGACAACGACTTCTATTTCTTTTTCATTAAACGCCAAATTGTTCATAATTTCACCACCTTTTTTAATTATAACAAAGAAGTTATATAATTTCCATTTTAATTTTCTTGATTTTTACAAATTTATGATATACAATAATTTTATTATCTCTCCTTAGCTCAGCTGGCAGAGCATCTGACTCTTAATCAGAGGGTCCACGGTTCGAACCCGTGAGGGGAGACCAAATAAACAATAAAGAAAGTCTTATGACTTTCTTTTTATTTTACACATAAAAAGGAGGTCACATTCATTATGTGACCTCTTATTTTATAACATAAAGATAAATATCATTGAAATAAGATTATTAATTGCATGCGTTAGTATTGGAACATAAATATTATTTGTTTTCTCATAAAGATAACTTAATGCAATTCCCATAAACAAATAAGTAAATATTTGTACCCACTCTGCTGGGTTTCCATTTAACATAGCTGATATAACATGCATTCCTCCGAAAAAGAATGATGATCCAAAGTATGCAAGAAAGCGACTTTTTTCATATAACCATCCAAAGACGATTCCTCTGAATAGTATTTCTTCTAACAATGGTGCAAAGACAACTGTTGTTAATAACATAAGGACGGGTTGGACTTGTGATATCATGACAATAATCTCTTGATTCTCACTTGTATCTGCCCCACCTAACATGGCGGTAACAAGACCACCAAATATACTCACAGCGTAGATAAGAGCCGTTCCTATAACAACAGCGTAAAACAGATTTTGTTTTATATCAGTAAAGAAGTCTTTCCATTGTTCCTTAAGGAAATCAACCATAACAAGCAATACGGCACCCATCATCAATAGATCAACCAGGACATTTAATAATGCAATCAGTTGATAATAATTCATTGAGAGTTGGAATGTTACCAACATCCATTTTAAGAATGCACTGACAATAATAGATGCACAAAATAAATAAAGAGGTAAATAAACCAAACAAAACATCCATTTTGTTTTTAAATCTATTTCTCTTGTAAAATTCACACGCTTTCTTAAATTCATCGAAAAACCCTTTCTGATTTTATTCTACTTCATCAAAGTTTTCTACTCCACTTTCGTATCTTTGATAGGCAAGTTCTTCAAAGAAAATCGCTAACGATAAGTAAAGTTTTGGTTGGTACGTATAAATCCCAAACATACCAACAAGGACGCTCGCAATAATTGTTCCGATAAATGGAATCGCTAATAACGTTACAAGAACGCTTGCCAATATTGTTTCTAATAAGATCCAATGAAAGAATGATAATTGTAAAACAATTAATTCCCAAATATGTCCTTTAATTAATTTATATGATTCTTTTAATGCTTGTATCCCTGTTAATCCGTATTGTTGATATAAATAAGGCATCGCAAAGACAATTGTTGATGTCACAACAGATGCAATAACAATCAGCAACATTGTTAATAAAATAATAAATGTTAATATTGGGAAAGCTGAATACCCCATCATTGAATTGACATCAATTGAGTTTGATGTAAACATTGATACCAAGTTATTGATACCTACACCTGATCCAAATAAAATAATCACTAGGACAATCGCACCAATAGCGATCACCCAAGTGACAGCTAATACAAACATATTAGAAATAAAATATGTAAAGAACAGTTCTTTATATTTTTTAAATCCAACGAATGCATCTTGATCCTCTAATGTATCACCTTGATTTCTTACAATTTTCAATGATGATACGATGATCCCATGACCAAAAGTCAAGAACGCCAATAATAAAACCAAGTCTATGAGTACTGAAAATACTCCATTTCCTGTATTAAGTAATGATGGTATGATGTTAACTAACATCATAATCATTAGTATTCGAATAAATTGTGGTTTAACAGTCAGTAATAATGAATCTGCTTTTTCTTTAATAAGTCTTCTGTTCATAACCATTCCTCCTTTTCACAAATTATAGCATAAGGCTTACCTAATGTCTAAACTTGTTTTAATCGCTTCATTGACCTTTAACATATCTGGTTCGTCCAGTAAACCAACCCTTTCATCGATTCTTTTTTTATCAATTGTTCTGATTTGTTCTAATAAGATCACTGATTTTTTTTCTAGGAATGGAACTTCAATCATAACGTGTGTTGGTAAATCATTTTTTGTTAATCGTGACGATATTGGTGCAACAATAACAGTCGTTGAATAACGGTTTCCTTTGTTGTTTTGTAAAATAAGTACGGGCCTATAACCTCCCTGTTCACTCCCTTTAACGGGTGATAAATCTGCGTAATATACTTCTCCTCTATTCATACTTTTCCTCCTATACTTTTTATAAAGCATATGAAAAGTTACTTTGTTTATGATTCATTTATTAGCATAAATAAAAAAAGATTTGATTTTAAATAAATAAAATGAAATCTTTTTTGTTTTTATGTTATTTTTTGAATTTAATCACATAACCGATGCCAGCAATAGAACATAAGCTGACAATTGATAATATGATTGTCGCAATTTGATAATAGTTCGTCTCCTCTATTTGACTTTCTGGAGCGAGTATTTGAAGTTGCCCTTCTGTTAATTCATATTGATAAAGATTGATATTTCCTTCACTATTCATTAAATAAACTTGGTAATAATCTTTCAAAAGTGGGTCTACATATGTCCACCCATCTAACTCATAATTGTTAACCATCACTTTACAAAATGTGAGTCCTTCACGGTTAATATAACGATTATCTATAGGTACAATTGTAAAGATTCTATTATCAATTTTAACCTGTTCAAACTCCCCTATAATTTCATCATTATCAAGTCTGTAAAAAGATTTTTCTTTTGATTCATCTTGTAAATAAGCAATAGTTACTTGTAACAATTCACTATAATATAATGTCACATCGTGACCATTAATTTTAGATTCAAATGCTTCAAAACCTGCTGGAATAATCATACCGTCTAAATTTCTTACAAAACCATATTTTTGATTATCATAATCTAGAAAGACAATCGGACTATCATCTACATTAACTGTAATTGTGTAATTCAATTGACTTCCATTTTCTGCAGTACATGTTATAACAAAACTATTTTTTCCAACAGACAATGATTTCTTACCCGTCCCACTTACACTCGCTTTTGAATCAATTGGCTTTGCGCCAAGAGTGATACTCTCTACCTCTCCAGAGACATTAACCTGATACGATGTCTGCGATGAGCTAAATGTTGGGCTTAAAACACCTTGATCAATTGTTAAGGATGACAATTTATTTTCCTTAGATCGTGTATCAATAACTGGTTTTGGTGCATCTTTCACGCTCACTGTAACGGATTTTGATATTGTTTCATCCCTAACGACAGCGCTGTCATAACGTGCAGCCGTTCCTGTCATTTTGACTGTTACGCTTCCTGCAGCTGTTGTTTTTAATGTGAGTGTTACACGTCCTCCAGTATCAACATCACTTGGTTGAGATGATGTTATCGTTGCTGGCCCAGAAACTGTAAATGAATTAAATTTGATATACATATCACTTGCAGATAGACTTATAGTAAACGAGTCTCCTGTTGTTACACTTGATTTATTAGCAGTCATTGTATAACTTGATGCCATGACATCCGAGTGGATAAATAGACACATAAAAAACATTGTTCCTAATATTGTTAATAATTTCTTCATTGCTTCCCCCTATAAAGAATCTGTTCCATTAAGAACCTTTCTCAATTTAACATAATCAGCTGGTGTAATCTCACCATCTCCATTAATATCTCCTGATCGTAATGCGCCACCTTTAAGTAAAGATGTTCCATTGATATGTTTACGTAAGATAACGTAATCCGCAGGAGTAATATAACCATCCGAATTCGTATCTCCCGTTGATATAGCATATATTGTTTCAGTCCCATATTTAACAATGACACGATCACCATCACATTCAACAACAATTGATCCCAAATCCTTCGTTGTATACATATCACTCATTGATAAATCATTTATAACTTTACGTGTTGGAATCGCTAGAGATGCGTTCGCAATACCGTTTTGAACAATACTTACAGCAGGATTTGTTTCCACAAAGAATGGATAGTTTCCTGATTTATCACTCACTCCAAAATCATTATTTGTATGTCCATGATGTGGAACGAGTAAAACATCAATATCTTTTACATATTGGTTTTTTTGTTCTATTAAAAATTGTTGAGCAGCAACTTGTATATCACCAGTTAATAAAAATGTTCTCGTATCATAAGTGACTTTTACAACAATAGATTCATTATTCTCTACATCACCATTTCCACTTATTTCATTAAAATCATATGTTGTATCAGAAATAAACTCGAGTGATAATTTCTTTTGTCCAACAGAAAACGTTAGAATATCGTGAACTTGAGGAACTTGTAGTGGATTTTCATTCACCAAAGCATTCTCTTCTGCCAATAATTTAAAATAACGATAATATCGTGTATTATAATCCTTACCATTATAATACAAGGTATCATATGTATATTTATTGATGACTTGTAGCATTCCTCCCACATGATCAAAATGAGGATGTGTTAAAACTAGATAATTAATATGACTCACGCCAAGGCTATCTAAATAGCGTGTCACGTCACTATTGTCATGTTCACTAAGAATTGCCTTCATATCATCAATAAATGTATCTGAAGTTTCATCTAACAAAGCAGGTGACGAAGTCATCATTTCATCAATTTTTGTATTTAATGTTAAATCAGCTTCTCTCGTTGCTTGTGTAAGATATCCACCATCTATAAGCATGTTATACTCACCAAATTCAATATAAACAGCACTTCCACTTCCAACGTCAATAAAATGAATTTTTAAAATACTATCAAGTGCACGGATCGCGTTTATCTCATGCGAAAAAACACCACCTATTACGCATCCAATAATTATAACTTTACATACAATCTTTCTCATGATTTTCCCCATCAATAATCCCTTCAATCAGCTCAACAACTCTTCTTGTAGAATAATGATCATGATTTTTGAAATAAATTGATTTCAATCTTATCATATTCTCATGATCAAATTCTTTCTTCAATGCGTTTATGACATCATTTTCATCAAAGCACATTGGACACTTAAAACTTTCCACTTCAACAAAGACACCACGATTTTTCTGATAGTCTTCATAATCAGGTATAAAGAAAATCAATGGTTTCTCTAATATACAATAATCAAAAACAATAGAAGAATAATCTGAAATCATATAATCAGACATCATCATTAGAGTCGATGTTTCTTCTTTAAACATATTAAAAACGCGAGGGTGTTTTTCTAACGTTGCCTTATCCATTAATGGATGAAATTTATAGATCAACACATAATCATCACCCATTGCATTTATCACTTGAGTACTATCAAAATGAACAGCAGTAAACCCGCTATATAAATCACCTCTAAATGTTGGAGCATACAAAATAATTTTTTTATTCTTTAACATTGGATAACGCGCCAAAAACTCTTCTTTTATTATATTTTGGTGTTCTTTATCAAATAAGATATCACAACGTGGCATTCCAATTGTTTTTATTCCTTTTTCTTCTATTGAGAATGCTTCAGAATATGGTTTTGTCCAAGCATCACTCGTCGCAAGAACATAATCATAATTCTTTATTGGATATTGACGGCTAATACTATTTCCAAATTTCTTTAACGCACCACATGCATGCCATACCTGTAAAACGATTACGCCTTTTCTTTTAAATTCAGACACGACGTAGTTATTTGTGTTAATAATTATTATTTTTGATGTATAAACAAGATACAATTGTTTAAAACAATTTAAAAAATATATAAATTGACCTATTATATTTTTATTATATTTAAGTAAACAAAGTTGAATATCTAAACGTTCATGATCTAATTGTTCATAAATTAATTTCATATCTGAATCTAACTCTGAACCTTCAATAGATATGAATGATACCCTATTTTTTTTGATTGGTAAACATATAAAGAAGCATTTTAATATTGATAAAATCGTATTTAATATTATTTTTTGAAGTCCCATTTTCTCTCACCTCGTCTTATCATTCTACCATCTTTTACATATATTTCATAGAAAAAAAAGCCTACATTATAATGTTGGCTTAAATAAGATATTTATTACTTTCTGTGAACAATTTCCATCTTGTTCACCATTAAATCTTTTATTAAATGTTTCTAAATAATCATAATCATAAACTTGATTTTTAATATCTGTTAACATATTCAATTCATCTTCATAGATTTGTCCTGGAAGATCTTTATAAATATCTAAATAGAATCCACGAAGTTCATCTTTATACGATTCTAAATCATACATATAAAAATAGACTGGTCTATTTAAGACTGCATAATCAAAGAAAACACTAGAATAATCTGTAATCAAAACATCAGAAATAACATACAGTTCATTTATTTCCGCTTCAGCAGCAATTGAATAAAGGAAACCTTCTAACTCAGGATCATCAGAACAAGTATTAACAATTAAATAATGAGGTTTAAAAACAACAATATATTCATCAGATAAAACTTCTTTCCATTTTCTAAAGTTTGCTTCTAACTCAAATGTATAACCACTTCTTGTAAAAGAATTATCTCGCCAAGTTGGTGCATATAAAATAATCTTTTTATCAGTTGGTAAATTATACTTTTCTTTTATGTTTTTTACATCTTCTTTTGATGCATTTGTTATAAAATCATTTCTTGGATAACCCGTTTGAATCAAACGATCGCGATCTATTCCAAATGCAGTTTGAAAAACTTCAGTACAAAATTCATTTGGAGAAATCATATAATTGTAACGTTCAACATCAATATCATAAGATCTCGTCATTTGTTCAAATGACGCTCCAGAACGGTAAAAAGTCGCATCTTCTGGTGCTTCAATATCATGTCCTAATCGCTTTAAAGGTGTCCCATGCCAAGTTTGTAAGTAAACTTGATTTTTCTTTTTCTTGATATACATTGGCATCTTACAATTGATTACCCAGTATTTTGCACGTGACATATAAAAGAAGTAAGGAAAGCTAAAGTATTCTTTTACTTCTGCCCCTGGTATTGTTATATTTTTTTGTTTATGATTTTTTACAAACCATATAAATCTATAATCTTTAAAACGTTCATCTCTGCGCATTTCTTCATAGATGGCACGCGGATTATCTGAATATCCTCGTCCGTGAAACGATATAAAGATAACAAGTTTTTGATCAACTGGTATGAATTTGTATACACACGAATATGTGAAACGAATACAAATCCCTATCATTTTTTTAATAAATGCCACGTGTACATCTCCATTCTTATTTTAATTTTAGTTCTTGTTTAATTTGTGTTGTACTAATTCCATCTGTTCTAGGTAAATAAACAACATCACAATACTCTTTTAAATTATCAAACTTACCTTCCCAATCATTTCCCATAACAAAGGTATCAATATGATGAGTTTTGATATCCTCAATTTTTTGTTCCCAACTGTTTTCTAAAATAACTTCATCTACATATTTTATTGCTTCAACAATCGCAACTCTTTCGTAATCAGGAATTGCACATTTTTTACCCTTGATTTTATTAAATTGATCACTTGAAACAGCAACAACAAGGTAATCTCCTAATGCCTTTGCACGTTTTAAAATATTTAAATGACCAACATGAAATAAATCAAATGTCCCATAAGTAATTACTTTTTTCATATGTACCTCTCTTTTTTCATGATTATATCATTCGAACAAAGTATTTTCAACGAGATTATTACTTTAAATATTTTTACAATATTGCCCTTATATATAAATTATGGTACTATTGCGCTAGGTGATAAAAATGGAAAAATTAAGATTAGAAGATATTTATTGGGATAGAATTTATTTGTATTTTAAGTTAAACGCTGATTGTAACAATCAATTATTTTTTTTAGCAACGTTAAACAATAAAATAGTGCATCAATTTTTTGCAGAAAAGAATATTATAAAAATAAACATTACTAATATCGGTAATCAAGAAATGATTCAAAATGGAAATTGGTATTTAAAACAAAAGATTGGTGATGAATATGTTGACATACCGATAGCTGTTGAATTAGGAATGAAATTAAATACTCTTGATAAAGTCTACCGTTATGGCGGAAATACATATGCATATATTGTCACGTTTTCTCCTAAAAGAACAGAGGATTTATTTTGTCAAATAGCTATAACTTTCATGATGAGAAATTCAAATCCTAAAAAGAGAAATTTAAAAGCTGAGGGAGGTAGCTTTAAATTTAAAATCAAAAAAAGAATTAATTATTTTATAACTAAATCTTATAATTGGTTATTCAAATTAACTTCACTCCTTACAATAAAAAATGGTAAAAGAATATTATTATTGTCAGAGATACGTGTTCCAATATCAGGTAACCTATTAGCACTAGATGATAGATTAAAAGAGAGAAACTTAGATAAAGAATTCAAAATTAGTTATTATTTCAAAAAAACAAAATCATTGTCAACTTTAAGGTTAACTTTTGAATGGTATAAATTAGCTTATTTATGTGGTAAGCAAGATTTTATTTTTATAGATGATTACTGTCCTTTCTTCAAGTACATAGATATCGATAAGGATAAGAGTATAACTTTTATACAAGTTTGGCATGCTGGTTTAGGTTTTAAGGCTGTAGGGTATGGAAGATTTGGAACAGGTGGTAAAGCTGGACAATATCCTTATTCTACTACTCATAGAAAATATGATTATACGATTGTTGGTGGAGAGAGTCTTAGAGAATCATATGCAGAATCTTTTGGCATAGATATTGATAACTGTTTACCGTACGGATTAATGAGACATGATAAATATTTAAACCCTGATAGAATATCACAGTTTAAAGAAAATTTTTATTCAAACTATCCAATGTTTAAAAACAAAAGAATTATATTATTTGCACCTACTTTTAGAGGTAATGGTGCCAGTACCGCATACTATCCTTATGAACAACTTGATTTAGATCAAATTTACAAAATGTGCGGTGAAGACTCCTTATTTGTTATCAAAGTCCACCCTTTTATTAAAGAACTTTTAGAAGTACCTGAACAATATAAGGATAGAATTATAGAATTTTCAACCTTTGGAGATTTAGAAAGTTTATTTTATATCAGTGATATTTTAATAACAGATTATTCATCAAATATTTATGAATTTGCCCTATTTAAAAAACCTATTATATTTTTTGCATTTGATAAAGAAGAGTATGAGTTCACTCGTCAAGTCCATAGTAAACTTGATGATTGTGCTACTGGAAAGGTTTGTTCAACCTTTACTGAAGTTATTAAAACAATACAAAATGAAGATTTTGAGATGGACAAACTGTATGATTCATTACAAACGAATTACAAATCCGATTCGTCTCTATCAAGTGATATTGTAATTGATAAGTTATTACTTAAACAAGACAAATAAAAAACATTTACATACGTAAATGTTTTTTTATATTTCCCATTTCATAATAGTTTTAAATTCATTGTTTA
>CAMTOK010000028.1 GCA_947074115.1 uncultured Erysipelotrichaceae bacterium
ATATGTACGTTTCTATGAAGGACATGCTATGGCATGCTCATGATAATCAATATGCTGTTATGGCAATTAACTGTGTTAATATGGAACAAGTTAAAGCTGTTATTGAATCAGCGCAGGAGGAACAATCTGCTGTGATTATAAATGTTTCTCCAAGACAAATGAAAGCTCACACTTATCCAAATATATTAGTAGCTATGGTTGAAGAACTTGCTAATCAAGCAAGTGTACCAGTCGCATTAAATCTAGATCATGGAGTCAATATAGAAGATGTAAATACAGCAATACAAGCTGGATTTAGTAGCGTTATGGTAGATGCTTCATCTTATAATTTTGAAGAAAATGTTAGAAGAACACAAACTGTTGGCTATCTTGCTCATGGATTAGGTTTATCATTAGAAGCTGAACTAGGGCATGTTGGATTGGCAGCGAAAGCTGATGGACAAAACGAGGATCTTTATACAAATGTTGCTCAAGCTAAGGAATTTGTAGAGAGAACTCATTGCGATTGTTTAGCAGTTGCTATAGGAACAGCTCATGGTAGTTACCCAAAAGGTATGGTACCAAAATTAGATTTCAGTCGTTTGAAAGAATTAAAACAAACACTTGATATGCCCATTGTTCTCCATGGAGGATCTGGTGCAGGTGATGAAAATATAAAAAAAGCTGTACAATACGGCATTAATAAAATAAATGTATGTACAGATTTAATGAAACACGCTAAAGAAGCGTATGTAAGGGTTCTTAAAGAAGAACCTAATATCGAATATATGGAATTAAACATGGCAGTTGAAGATGCAATGAAAGATTTCATTAAAAGTTATATGAGATTAATTGGATCTAGTCATCGTTATACGTTTGAGTATAACGATGGACCTGGATTCGATTAGATAGAGGAGGTTAGATCAATGGATGAAATATTTATAGGTATTGCTATTGTTAGTTTGGTAGTTGTTGGATATAAAACTTTGAAAGTTTATAGATATTATAAGCTAACAATGTATCCTGAACTTTACTCAGGGTTTATTGAATTTCTTTTGAAAAAGGGAAATCCATATAAAATGTCACAAAGTACTTGGTATGAAAACAATTTTGGATACCACAAAATATTTCATTGTGTTGATTTAACAAATAAGAAACCAGTAAATGTAATCGTATTAATATTTAAAAATGGTATTTACTTTATTAATTCTAAAAATATAAAAGGTATCTTGAAAAAAGATAAGCATAAAAGATTTGTTCATATAAGTACGATCAAAGAAAATAAAATTATTTCAGAGAAAGTAACTGTCCTCCCCGACATACTTGAAGAATCTAAGTATATTGAAGATAAAATAAATAAGTTAACTCATCATAATTGTATTCATTCATACGTAACAGTATTGGATGATTGCGAAATAAAAATATCAAATCATGATATTGAAATCGTTCATCAAAAAGATTTTTTCCATAAACTCCAAAATTCTATAAAATCTTCTAAAGCTATATTTGATGAAAATGATATTGACTTTATTTATCAGGAATTAGTAAATGGATATAACTAAAAAACCGTCATTGACGGTTTTTATTTTGCTATTTCAACTTCTAATTCAGTAGCACGTTTTTTAGCATAAATACTTGTAAAGAAAATGACTGCAACACCAATAACAGTTACGCTACATACAAAGACGAACATAGCGTTGATACCAAATGTGTCTTGTAAAACACCACCTAGTACATTACCAATCATAGATCCAATACCTGATGTCATAATTGCAATCATTGTTTGTCCCATCATTTGATCTTGTTCTTCTAAATGTGAATTAACGTAATAAGTGATAACGGCAGTTAATAATCCATAAGACATACTTTGCATCATCATACCACCAAATAAGATTGGTAGATTAAATGCTAAACAAATTGTAAAGTTTCTAATGATATAGAATACAGCAGCAACTTTAATTAAAGTCATACTGTCATACTTCTTCATAAGTCTTGGTGTCAAAGCCATAACAGGCATTTCACTCGCAGCCATAAAGAAGATGGCAATCCCATATGTTGAAGTGCTTCCGTTTAAATTCTTTACGATATTAATAAGATAAGTTGATATAGCTGTACTTGCAGCAAACATACATCCAAATCCAATTAAGATAAAGAAGAAAACTTTATATTTCTTAACGATTGTAACAACTGATGAACTTCCTTCTTTAATATCAAGATTTGATTCAACTTTTGGAAATGTTCTTAATAACAATAATAAAAGCACAGCTGATATAACAAAGATATAAGATAAAACAGTAGGGTTAAAGAATTCAATAAATTGACCAAGTAAAACTGCACTCACAGCGTAAGATACAGAGCCAAGTCCTCTTGATAAACCAAAGTTTAATTGTTCTCCTGTTTTAATATAATTCATAGCGATCATTGAAAGGAACGGTACTGTTGATACGATTAATGACAGTAATAAAACATATGCTCCCATAATAACGATATTAGGTAAATCAAAGATAGAAATAACTAAAAAGAGAATAGATAAGATACTAAATAAGATATACATAATTTTATTAATAGATAATGATTTCACCTTTGAAACAAGTGATGATATATAAGGTGATAAGAAGATTGTGCAGACACATCCGCCCCCAGTAACAAATCCTATTTCAGTATTTGTCATCCCTTTATATTGTAAGAATACTGCAACATAACCATATATTGCACATGTTGCCATCCAATATAAGATGTGTAGTGCATTGTATTTCAACTGTAATTTGTTCATTTTGATTCCTCCCAAACGTGTTAACTTGCGAATTCAAGTATACAACACTCTATAGGAAAAGAAGATGTTTTTCAAGAAAAGAAAAATAATTTTTTTATTTTCATATCATAAAAAAATAACATGAATATAAACTTATGTCATAAAAAAATATGTAAGAAAAATGTTAAAAAGATATATATGTATCTTTTGTTTTATTATAAAGGCGTTTTTGATGAGCCCTTTCTTTTGTTTTGAATAGTATGTAATAAATGAAAGGAGAAAAAAGTAATGAAAGTCATTAATTGGTTGAAGAAAATAATAAAGGCAGTACGGGATCATATAAAGTATCTTGATGATGACTTATAAGGTTAGGTAGTGTCTATTATGGCTAGGGAATATATTGATATAGCAGTCACATTTAAATTTATTAGCGATCTACCAAGTGCACCTGTAACATGTCGGATTATGAAAAATAGTATTGAAGCTTATAAAACATTTCCGGTTATAAGAACATATACATCATCTTATTTATTACTCAATGTTCCTATTTTTTTTCCTGATGATGAAAATAGGGTTAAGTTAGATTTGATTATAGAACAAGATGCTGTTGTCACTAAGATTGTTAATGAATATGAGGATTATATCGTTTTAATTAGCTGTAAATCAAAAAAAGAGTAAAATAATAAAAGGAGAAAATATGTATTGTAATGAGTGTGAATATAAATCTAAAGAGGAAAGTTTAGATTTATATTCATTAAGTCAAACAGGAGTTAAAATTATTGATTCAACAAAACCAATCCTCACTAAGAATCTGTATGTGTATTTCACATTCTCTGGTGATTTTCCAACTGAAGGTGTTCGCTACATCTTATATGCAAATGGAAAGCCAGTAAGAGAAGAAGAGGTGTCTCCAATAGAATTTGAAAGACATGTTTTAGATAATGTTAGAATCTTTAATGAACAGGGTCAAGCTATAGATTATACTGTAGATATAACACCAATGATCGGTTATAAAACACAGATAAAAGGAAACCAAGATGAAGGTTTCCTCGTGACATTAATTAAAGAATAATATTATTAAAAGTAAGCAAGCAATCTTTGACTTGCTTTTTTTACATTTTGATACGCATGAAGAATCGCATCATCTAAGTCAAATGGTGGAGTGACGCATGGTTCTATATGAGAAAAATAACGTGAAATTTCATCAATGTCGTCACCAAGACTACCCACAATAGCAAATATAGGAAGGTTTGCTTCTTTTGCGTTCATAGCGACTCCATAAGGGACTTTTCCATAGAGAGATTGATTGTCCATTCTTCCTTCTCCAGTAATGATTAATGTTGCATCTGCAATAGCATCTTGAAAGTGAGTCATCTCTAAAATCATATCAATACCTGAATGTAAACTTGCATTCGTAAAAGTAAGTAAACCAAAACCTAAACCACCGGCGGCTCCTGCACCAGGTATGTTTGAATAATCTTTATTAAATTGTGTGTGTATAACTTTAGATAAATGATTTAATTGTTGATCTAAAAATAAGACATCTTGTTCATTGGCCCCTTTTTGTGGACCATAGATAAAACTTGCACCTTTATTTCCACACAATGGATTGTTAACATCACACATGACTTTAATTGTACATTCTTTTAATAATGGATGAACATTCTGCGTATCAATGCGACAGATATCGTGTATACGGCATGGAAGGGGTTCAACTTCTTGATGATGACAATCAAGAAAACGATAACCAAGAGCATAAGCCATACCAATACCACCATCATTGGTTGCACTCCCACCTATACCGATATAGATTGTTTTGATCCCTTGCTCTATTGCGTGAACTATCATTTCACCTGTACCGATTGTATTCGCTATAAGTGGATTTTTTTCATCGACTAACGTTAAACCGGATGCACTGGCCATTTCCATAATGGCAGATGTATCGTTAAGAAGACCATACTCAGTTTGTATGTGTTGTTGTAATGGGTTATGAACTGTGAGTTTTATTTTTCTCCCATTTACTTTAGATAAAACGGCATCGACAGTTCCCTCACCACCATCAGCCATTTCAAAAACATCATAAGTTACATCTTTTATTTTTTCATTAATACCTTCTTGTATTGCCTTTGCGACATCAAAAGAACTTAAACTTCCTTTATAGGAATCACTTGCTATGACTATTTTCATAAGATCACCTCATATTTACTATATCATTGATTTATATATGATAAAAACAAAAAGATTTCACTAATGAAGTGAAAAAGCTAAGCTATCAATGATATTGGTTGAGAAGATGAATTGTTTGTGGGATACTAAGACTATAAGGGGGTTATTGTCTATGATTCGTTTTATACGTAAAAGAGATGGTCGTTTAGAAGAATATAATGTAGAAAAAATAGCTGAAGCTATTTATAAAGCGTTCTTAGCGACTGAGGTCAGTTATGATTATGGAGTGGCATTAGATATAGCGAAAGCTGTAGAGGATAAGTTGATCTTTGAAAATGTTGAAGTCCCTACAGTAGAACTTGTACAAGACAATGTAGAAGAAACATTAATTGATCGAGGGTATGTGAGAATCGCAAAAGCCTATATATTATATCGTGCTGAAAGAACACGTTCACGTGACCGAGAATCACGATTAATGAAAACGTTAGAAGAGATTACATTTAGAGATGCAAAAGACAGTGATTTAAAAAGAGAAAACGCAAATGTCAATGCTGATGCCCCTATGGGGACAATGCTTAAATATGGCGAAGCAGCAGCAAAACAATTTAATGAAATGTTTGTATTAAATCCTCGTCATTATCATGCTCATAAAAACGGAGATATTCATATCCATGATATGGATTTCTTAACATTGACAACAACATGTTGTCAAATAGATATAATTAAGTTATTTAAAGATGGTTTTTCTACAGGGCATGGAATATTAAGAGAACCAAATAGTATTATGACGTATTCAGCTTTAGCTTGCATTGCCATTCAATCGAATCAAAATGATCAACATGGTGGGCAGGCGATTGTGAACTTTGATTATGGTATGGCTGATGGTGTGAGGAAATCATATAAGAAACTCTATTATAAAAACTTGGAGAAGGCTTTAACCTTACTCACTTCATGTCATGTCAATGAGATATTATCAGATATGCAAACTTGGGAATGTGTTCCAAGTTTAAGTAATGATCATTTTTATGTGAAAGAAAAGGAAGTGTTAGGAGATTGTGGTTTAGATCTTGAGTTAATAGATAAAATTCATTCATTTGTGGTTAGAGAAACAAAGAATGAAATTGAGAAAGAAACATATCAAGCAATGGAATCACTAATACATAATCTGAATACAATGAATTCTAGAGCGGGTGCACAGGTTCCATTTAGTTCGATTAATTATGGAATGGACACAAGTGAGGAAGGACGACTTGTTATAAAGAGTGTTTTATTAGCGACAAAGGCAGGACTTGGGGGTGGTGAAACACCGATTTTCCCAATTCAAATCTTTAGAGTGAAAGAAGGGGTCAATTATCATATGAGTGATCCTAACTATGATTTATTTGAACTCGCATGTGATGTTTCAGCAAGACGTTTGTTCCCAAATTTCTCATTTGTTGATGCAACGTTTAACTTAGAATACTATAAGGGAACTCCTGAAACAGAGGTTGCTTACATGGGATGTCGTACACGTGTCCTTGCAAATATCTATGATGAGAATAAGAGTATAAGTCCAGGGAGAGGTAATCTGAGTTTTACATCAATTAATTTACCACGCCTTGCTTTAAAATCTAAAGGTGATATTGATGATTTCTTTGATCATTTAGATCATCGTCTTGATTTGTGTTTTGAACAGTTATTAGAAAGATTTGAAATACAAGCAAAAAGACTTGTTAGGAATTACCCCTTCCTTATGGGACAAGGTGTGTGGATTGATTCAGAGAATCTTAAAGATTATGATGAAGTGAGAGAAGTGTTAAAACATGGCACATTAAGTGTTGGTTTTATCGGTTTAGCTGAAGCACTTGTTTCATTAATTGGAGAGCATCATGGACAAAGTGAAAAGGCTCAAATCTTAGGTTTACAAATTGTCTCACACATGAGGCATCGCATTGATGCAAAAGCAAAAGAAGAACAACTTAATTTTTCTTTAATCGCAACACCTGCAGAAGGACTTTCAGGAAGATTTGTTAAATTAGATAAAGATCTCTATGGTGAAAGAAAAGGAATAACTGATAAAGAATACTATACAAACAGTTTCCATATTCCAGTTACATATAAATTAACTGCTTATGAAAAAATTCAATTAGAAGCACCATATCATGCACTAACAAATGGTGGCCATATTACGTATGTAGAACTCGATGGAGATCCAGCGCAGAATTTACCTGCTTTTATGAAGATTGTCAAAGCAATGCGCGAAGCAAATATTGGTTATGGTGCAATTAATCATCCTCTTGATCGAGATCCACTTTGTGGGTACGTCGGTGTTATTCAAGATGAATGTCCTCGTTGTCAAAGGCGTGAGAGTGAAGATGAACCATTTGAGAGAATAAGAAGAATAACAGGATACTTAGTTGGAACATTAGATCGTTTCAATGATGCTAAAAAAGCAGAAGAAGCGGATCGAATTAAACATGGTTAAACTGCGAGTTGCATCGATTGTTAAAGAGTCCATTGTTGATGGACCAGGTCTTCGCTATGTCATTTTTACACAAGGATGTCCACACCACTGCATTGGATGTCATAATCCATCAACCCATGACACACACTTAGGTGAGATGGTTGACTTGTCTACAATTATTGAAGAAATAGATAAGAATCCACTGTTAGATGGAATCACTTTATCGGGAGGAGAACCTTTTCTTCAGGTGACACCTGTACTGACTTTAGTGAAACAACTTAAGAAAAGCCAAAAGCATATTATTGTATATACAGGTTATTTGTTTGAGGAACTCTTGACAATGGGTGAAGATGTTATAGAATTGTTAAGAAATATTGATATTTTAATTGATGGTGCGTTTGATATTGAGAAAAGAAGTCTATCCTTATTATGGAGAGGTTCTTCCAATCAACGGATCATTGATGTTCAAAGCAGTTTGAAAGAAAACCAAGTGATAACAAGTTATCTTGAGTAGATAACTTGTTTATTGATAGGAGCGTATATGAAAAAAGATATGATATGTTTTGATATCGATGGAACATTACGAGACAATGTCGTTCATCGAGTGAGTGAGTCAACATTATATACATTACAACAATTAAGACAAAATGGTTATAAACTTGTTGTTGCTACTGGGAGAGGTGTTGATTCTTTAAAAAAGACAGGTCTTATTGATATATTTTCATTTGATGGATATGTTTGTAATAATGGACAAACCGTTTTAGATCAAGATTTAAATATATTAAGTGAAACGTATTTGTCTCATAATGCAATTTGTGAAGTTATGAAAATCGCAAAGGAATTAGATCTTGCGGTCGTCTTAAAAGGAAAAGAAAGAATAATAACAAAAGAGGCAGATGAATATGTTAAAGAATCAGCAAGATTCTTTAACAGTATCATTCCCAATGTTGGTGAATACACAGGACAACTTGGAGAAGCAATGATTGTTTATGGTCCTAAAGGTTATGATTACGCACCATTTTTAGGTGTGAAAGATGTCGAAGTATTGCCCGGGGAATCAACTTATGCCGATATAACAATCAAAAGTGTGTCAAAACAAACGGGAATCAAAACACTTATGTCTTTATATGGTTGTGAAACCTATATAGCGTTTGGTGATTCGCTTAATGATGTCATCATGTTTCAGGGCGCACGTGTTTCAATCGCAATGGGACAGGGAAATGAGTATTTAAAATCAATCGCAACGTATGTTGCGTTATCAATAGAACAAGATGGTATCTATCATGCTTGTCTTGATTTAGGTTATATTAAAGGAGAAAGAAAATGACAAAAGAAGAAGCAATTGAAATTGGACATCAATTATCACTTTATGAAGACAGTGAAAAAAGTGATGTTGAAAACCAAGATTTAGATCACTTATGGCAAAGTCTTTATGATATTTGTCAACTTGCATCATATGGTATATTAGAGGATGTTGAACAAGAAGAACTTGATGAAGTCCTTCATTGGTTAAAACAATCTCAACCATTAACAAAGGATTATAAAGAGACAGAAATATACTTTTAGGAGATGCGATATGAAAATAGTTGATATGCATTGTGACACCATATATGAAATATATGATCGTTATAAAAACGGAAAAGACTGTGAATTAAAAAGAAATACTTTAAATATTGATATCAATAAAATGAAACAAGGAAATTATTTATTACAGAATTTTGCGATGTTTACACCGATTGAACAAGTTGAAGATCCTATAAGACATGTTCAACATCTTATTGATGCTTTTTATATTGAAATGGATAAGAATCAAGATTCTATTGTCGTTGTACAATCGTATGAAGATATACAAAGAGCAGTCTTAGAAGATAAAATGTGTGCATTATTAACATTAGAAGAAGGTGCAGTTGTTAATGATGATCTTTCCTTCTTACGTAATTATTACCGTTTGGGTGTGAGAATGATTACATTAACATGGAATTATAAAACATCTATTGGTTGTCCTAATTTTGATATGAGTGAATCACGAGGGTACAATACTTGCGATTGTGAGAATGGATTAAGTGATTTTGGGATACAATACATCAAGGAGTGTGAACGCCTTGGTATTATCATTGATGTTTCCCATCTTTCTGATGCAGGGTTCTATGATGTTTTAAAAGAAACGACAATGCCATTTGTTGCATCTCATTCAAATGCAAGAGGTGTGTGTGATCATGCCAGAAATATGAGTGATGATATGATATTAAAGCTAAAAGAACGTGGTGGTGTTATGGGAATAAACTTTGCCGCAGGCTTTCTAAGTGAGGAAACGAAACGTTCTCGTATTGATGATATGGTTAAACATATCTTATATATAAAAGACTTAGCTGGAATAGAAGTCATTGGTCTTGGGAGTGATTTTGATGGAATTCCTCAAAATCTTGAACTTAAAGATGCTTCAATGATGCCGTTACTTGTTGATGCGCTTAAAGAAGCAGGGTTAAGTCACCAGGAAATAGAATGTATTTGCTACAAAAATGTGTTAAATCTCTACAAAAAGGTATTGAAATAGACAAATATTGAGATAACGATTTCCAATCGTTGTCTTTTTTAATGCTCAAAATAAGCCAATAAGAATAAAAAATACTAAATATTAGCATACAAAGTGAAAGGGAGAAAAAAGAAAGAAGGACTATATGGAAAAAATTGTTTTATTTGTCTTTGTCTTTGTGTGTATGTTAGGTATGGGGACAACGATGGCGTCAAGTGAAGAACGTATTGGTGACAACCATATGATATACGGTTATGTCTTTGTTGACAAAAATGAAGATACAATTAAAGATGAAGAAGATTATCCATGTGCTGATGCAAGGATTGATTTGTGGGTAGCAGGCAACCTCGTGACGACAATCAATACTGATGAATTTGGTTATTATTCAATCAATGTGACATCATTTCAATCAAACATGGTACTTCATATCAGAACAAGCCCATTTCTAACCACTTCTTCTACTGATGAGTTTTGGTCAATAAATGAGGAGATCTTTATCACGAGTGAATTTGATCAAAATCATAACTCAGAAATCAATTTAGCTTTGTATCCAATGACATATCAGGTTGATTACAATGTTATGGGTGCAAGTGGTGAAGAACCATTAATGCAAACTGGATTATATGGGTATGATCAAGTCAGTGTTCAAGGGATTTATGATTACGAAAAAGCAAATTATACGTTTGTGGAATGGAATACAATGATCGATGGTTCAGGGACGGCATATCATGAGGGAGATATCCTCTCGTTAAATGAACCAAATATGACACTGTATGCTGTTTGGGAAGTAGAGAATGAAGAAATAGATATCGTTGAAACATCAGATAATAATGATGTATTGACTTGGGTAATGATATCTTTGGTCAGTGGTTTTTGTATTATTTATATTATTGTTCTAATACAACACAAAAACAGGTGAGAAGGGAAGTTCTCACCTGTTTTCTTGATATCAGTTTGGGAAAGGATATCAGTAGTTTATTTGAAGGGAAACAAATTTAACTACAAATTCATTATAAGTCTCTTTTTTATGAAGAATTTATTTAAATTGTCAAAAAGTATGTGATTTTAGAACATAATTAAGTTATAGTAGTATATGAAAGAAAATTATGAGAAAATAAAGTCATAGAGGGGGAGCTTATGAAAAACCTATTTTATCGATTAATCATATACCTAGATACTGCACCTGAAAACGATACGAACTATAATATTGCCTTATTCATGGCTAATAATTTTTATCGTGTCGCAAATATGAGAATCAGTGAACTTGCTGCTGAATGCTTTGTGTCACCAGCGACAATTTCTCGTTTTTGCCGTGCGCTTGGCTATGAAAACTATGCACATTTAAAACAAGAATGTCATTCATTCCATTCCAATGATAAAAAGTTTAACAATTTAATTAATGTACCTCTTGATTTAATGAAGCATGATCCACATGCAGCAACAAATATGTATGTTAATCAAGTGGTTGATCATATTAAAACGTTACCTGATGTTTTAAATTGGAAAGAAATAGACCAAGTTTTAAGATTAATTCATGATAGTGAAAATGTTGCTTTCTTTGGAATTCAATTTTCTCAAAGTGCTGCACTTCATTTCCAAACAGATTTGTTAATGTTAGAGAAATTCACTATGGCATATATGGATTCATCTCGACAGCTAGAATGTGCTAAAGAGTTAACAGAAAATGATCTGGTTATCATTGTTACTGTTAATGGGTACTTTACTGATAGCGGACATAAAATTATGCAATACATAAAGAAGTCTGGATGTAAGGTTGCTTTAATTACAAATAATCATGATTTACAAATTCCTCGTTTAGATGTTGATTACACAATATTAATTGGGGAAAGTCAAAATAAAAAAATAGGAAAACATACATTATTAACATTAGTAGAATTAATGGCATTAAGATATTATTGTATGTATTATCCATCAATAGAAGAATTAAAGGACCATCTCCTTTAATTCTTTTTTTCTTGTGAGAATGGTGATATTTATATATAATGTAATAAAGATTGAGGTAGAAATATGAGAGAAATTAGCGAAAAAGAAATCATTGAAGTTGTTAAAACAATGTGTATTGATGCAAATAGACAATTGCCTAAAGATGTGACTTTAGCAATTGATCGTGCTTATCAATGCGAAGACAGTGATTTAGGAAAAGAAACATTAGGAATTTTAAAAGAAAATGCCTCATTAGCTTATGAGACGTTGACGCCAATATGCCAAGATACGGGAATGGTATGTGCGTTTGTGGAAATAGGACAAGACGTTCATGTTCAAGGATCCTTAGAGGGTGCAATCAATGAAGGTGTGCGTCTTGGATATCAAGAAGGGTATTTAAGAAAAAGTGTTGTCAATGATCCTTTATTTGATCGTAAAAATACAACTGATAACACACCAGCAATTATCACTTACGATATTGTAGAGGGAGATCAGCTAAAGATTATTATTGCGCCTAAAGGATTTGGATCTGAAAATATGTGTCAAACAAAAATGCTCAAACCAAGTGATGGGGTACAAGGCGTTAAAGATTTTGTTTTGAAAGTTGTTGAAGATGCTGGACCTAATCCATGTCCACCAATCGTGATTGGTGTAGGAATTGGAGGATCATTTGATCGCGTAGCGTTATTATCTAAGAAGGCTATGTTGAGAGAAATAGGAACTCATCATGAAGATGAGCGTTACGCTGCTCTAGAAGATGAACTTCTCACTATGGTTAATGACCTAGGAATCGGACCAGCTGGATACGGTGGGAAAACAACAGCTTTGTCTTTGAATATTGAAACATATCCAACTCATATTGCAGGAATGCCTGTTGCGGTGAGTATATGTTGTCACGTTGCTCGTCATAAGGAGGTTATTCTATGATAAAATTAACACTTCCATTATCACATGATGCGATTGTGAATTTAGAGGCAGGAGATCAAGTCTTACTGAGTGGGACGATTTATACTGCAAGGGATGCTGCGCATAAACGATTAATAGGATTACTTAATGAGGGAAAAGAACTTCCTTTTGATTTGGTTGATCAAATCATTTATTATGTAGGACCAACACCAAATAAACCAGGAGAAATCTTTGGCAGTGGAGGACCAACAACATCAGGAAGAATGGATGCATATGCACCAACATTATTAGACTTAGGTTTAAAGGGTATGATTGGAAAAGGGTTGCGTCAACAAAGTGTTATTGATTCTATACAAAAGAATGAAGCGCTTTATTTTGGAGCAATTGGTGGTGCTGGAGCTTATATAAAATCATGCATTACATCTTGTGAGATTATTGCTTTTGAAGATTTAGGACCAGAAGCAATAAGAAAATTAGAAGTTAAAGATTTTCCATTAACAGTTGTCATCGACTCAAAAGGAAATGACTTATATAAATTGGGGAAAGAGAAATACTTAAGGGGGAGAACGAATGGATAATTTTAATGAGATAGACACGTTATACACATTGTTATCATATGTCAATGTATCATCAAATCAAGATATGTATTATACAATTGCTCATACAATTTTTCAAAATCTTGATAAGATACCAGATATTAGTATAAATGATCTTGCTGACTTATGTTACACATCACCAGCAACAATTTCACGTTTCTCAAAAGATATGAACTGCAAAAACTTTGCAGCATTTAAAAAAGCAATTGCATTAGCACTTGCACAATCTAAACATGAAGTTCATCCAAGTGAAGAAGATCTTGCTATTATAAATAAGAATCCACAACACTTAGTTGATAAAGTTTATAAAGAAACAATTGAATCACTTGCTTTAGGGAATCAATCAGTTAATATCCATGATATTGATAAGATTTGTGATTTAATCCATGAAGCTAAAAAAGTCCATTTAATTGGATATCAATTTAATAAAGTGATATCTAATGATTTTCAAATGAAAATGTTGAAATTAAGAAAGTTCATTTACGCTTTCGTAGAAAGAGGAGATGAAATTCAAAGATTAGATATGGTCGATGAAGACAGTCTTGTTATCATTATGACAGTAAGAGCACGTTCTCAATATATCGATAACTTAATTAATACTCTCTATAAAAACAATCCATATATTCTTGTTATTACAATGAATCAGGATTATACTAATGATAAAGTTAATATGATTTATAAAATTGATGGAACAGAAACAGATTATGCAAATTCATCATTACAAGGAACAATTAACTTTTTAACATTATTAAATATTATTTATGTACGCTATGCTATGTTATATAGGAGGTAACTATGTATACTTTTATTAATGATTACAGTGAGGGGGCACACCCTAAAGTCTTAAAAGCATTATTAGAAACAAATGACGAACAAACTGTTGGTTATGGAAACGATCAATATTGTATAAGTGCTTCAAAGAAGATACAAGACGAACTTGGTGTGGATGCTGATATTCATTATGTTATTGGGGGAACGCAAGCGAATTTAACAATTATCTCTCATTTACTTAAAGATTATCAAGCAGTGATATCGACGGACCAAGGACATATTTCTGTTCATGAAACAGGTGCGATTGAAGCAACGGGTCATAAAGTGTTAACAAGACCACATGAGGATGGAAAATTAACACCTGCAATGATTAAAGATATATTAGATGAGCATACTGATGAACATATGGTTCAACCTTATCTTGTCTATATTTCTCAAACAACGGAAGTAGGAACTTATTATACATTAGATGAGTTAAAAGAATTATATGCATGTGTCAAAGACAATGGATTGCTGTTGTTTATTGATGGTGCACGATTAGCAAGTGCCTTAACGCAACATGATGCACCATCACTAAAAGATATTGCATCACTATGCGATGTCTTTACAATTGGTGGAACTAAAAATGGTGCATTGTTTGGAGAAGCTATTGTTATTCTTAATGAACAATTCAAACAGGGATTCCGTTTCCAAATGAAACAAAAGGGATCTATGTTAGCAAAAGGGAGATTACTTGGTATTCAATTTGATGCCTTATTTACTGATGGTTTATATTATGAAATAGGTAAACATGAAAATGATATGGCATTATCTATTAAAGAAACTCTTAAAAAATATCAATTTCATATTGTTTTTGAATCAACAACAAACCAAATATTTGTTGATTTAGACAATACGATTCTAGAAAAGATAGAAAAAGAATTCAAAGTGTCTCATATACAAAAAATATCACCTGATAAAACAAGAATAAGAATTGTCACTTCATGGGCAACAAACCAAAATATTGTCGATAAATTCAACACATATTTAAGTGAAATCGCTTAGTTTAACTGTACAATACACAGTATTTGTAATATAATACATGTGGGAAATCTAATTAAGAAATGGAGATCATAATATGAACAAAACAGAATTAGTAGAAAAAGTAGCAACAACTGCTGACTTAACTAAAAAAGATGCTGAAGCAGCATTAAATGCATTTGTTGAAGTTTTAACAGGAGCATTAAAAGATGGTGATAAAGTTGCTTTAAAAGGATTCGGTACTTTTGAAGTGAGAGATAGACCAGCTCGTACTGGACGTATTCCTAGAACTGGAGAAACAATTGAAATTCCAGCAAGTAAAGCTCCTGCTTTCAAAGCAAGCTCTACATTAAAGAAAACTGTAAATGAATAAGAATGCCATTGGCATTCTTTTTTTATTTATATAAAATAAAAAATCCTCAAATGAGGATTATTTAATGATTTCACCTTGGACTGCACCAGCGCATCCAGCAGCGTTTGATTCATCTGTATCGATATGCATTGCTAATGCATAAGAATCGTTAACACGGCAAACAACATCACCAAATGTTAATGAACGACCATCTGTAGTGACTTTAACACTCACAACATCTTTATCAGCGATTCCATATTCAGCTGCATCTGCAGAAGTCATGTGGATATGTCTTTTTGCAGCAATAACACCTTTTGTTAATTCAACTTCACCAGCTGGACCAACTAATTTACAACCAGAAGTTCCTTCAATATCTCCTGATTCTCTCACTAATGCTTTTAAACCTAAAGATCTTGCATCAGTTAATGACATTTCGATTTGTGTATCATTACGTGTAGGACCTAAGATAGACATCTTTGTTTCTCCTTTAGGACCAACAACTGTTATTTTTTCTTCACAAGCAAATTGACCTGGTTGAGATAAATCTTTTTTATTTGTTAATTGATAACCTTCTCCAAATAGTATATCTAAATCTTTTTGAGAAACATGGACATGGCGTGCTGATGTTTCTACTAAAATTGTTTTGTTCATAATGTGCCTCCTCTAACACTATTATCTTACTCCTTTTTTTATAAAATGCAATGAAAATACCTTCATAATAGGAATAAATTCTTGATATTTTATTAAAATTTATTAAATTAATAAAAAAATTTTCTTTCATGTGATAAAATAATTTTACTTAAAATACTGAAAACCATTGATTTACGGGCGTTTTGGGGTATTTTATTGACAATAACTACATATAATATCATTAGTAATTTTAGGGAAAAAGTAAATAAGTCGATAATTCTTTACTTTATTTGCAAAACATAGTATTATATATTCACATTTAAAGGGGGAAATTGCCATGAAACAAGAAAACATAAGCAAAACAAGTCTATATGATCCTTCATTTGAACATGATAATTGCGGGATTGGTGCCGTTGTTAACATCAAAGGAGTGAAGACTCATATTACTGTATCAAATGCTTTAAAGATCGTAGAACAACTTGAGCATCGTGCGGGAAAAGATGCGAAAGGTGAGACAGGGGATGGTGTTGGAATTTTAACACAAGTTCCTTATGCTTTCTTCAAAAAGACAATTAAAGAATTCCCTCTGCCACAAGAAGGAAAGTACGGAGTTGGGATGTTTTTCTTCCCACAAAACGAGCTGAAAAAAAATCAAGCGAAAAAAATGTTTGAACGCGTGATTGAAAAAGAGGGTATGGAATTCTTAGGGTGGAGAACTGTCTTAACAACTCCATCGGTTTTAGGTACGAAAGCGATAGAAGCAATGCCATGCATTATGCAAGGGTTTGTGAAAAAGCCTCATGGTCTTGCATTAGGATTAGATTTTGATAGAAAACTCTATGAAGCAAGACGTATTTTTGAACAAAGTAATGAAGACACTTATGTCTGCTCACTTTCATCACGTACAATCGTTTACAAGGGAATGTTCTTAGTAGGACAATTACGTAGTTTCTTTAATGATTTACAAGATGAAGACTATAAGAGTGCAATCGCATTAGTGCATTCACGTTTCTCAACAAATACAATGCCATCATGGGAACGTGCACATCCAAATAGAATGATCGTTCATAATGGGGAAATTAACACGATCAGAGGAAATGCAAATAATATGTTATGTCGTGAAGAAATCATGCATTCAGATTATTTAGATACTGAAAAGGTATATCCAGTTGTCACAATGAGTGGATCAGATTCTGCTATGTTAGACAATTCACTAGAGTTCTTAGTGATGTCAGGTATGGAATTACCAAGAGCTGTTATGATGTGTATCCCAGAACCTTGGGAACAAGATGAATCAATGTCTAAAAAGAAACGTGACTTCTATGCTTATAATGCAACAATGATGGAACCATGGGATGGTCCTGCATCAATTTTATTTAGTGATGGAGATATCATGGGAGCTGTATTAGATAGAAACGGGTTAAGACCTTCACGTTACTATATAACTAAAGACAATTATTTAATATTATCTTCTGAAGTTGGAGCAGTTGAAATACCTGAAGAAGATATCGTATTAAAAGATCGTTTAAAACCAGGAAAAATGTTACTTGTTGATACGAAAAAAGGTGAATTTATTCAAGATGATATATTAAAAGAAGACTATGCATCTAAACAACCATATGGTGAATGGTTAGATAGTAATCTTATTAATTTATCAGATATTAAAATTCCAAATCAAAAAGTACCATGTTTTAAAGGAAAAGAATTAACACAATTACAAACAGTTTATGGATATGGATACGAAGATATTAAAGATTATATTATTCCAGCAGCATTAACAGGGAACGAACCAGTTATTGCGATGGGAAATGATGCGCCTTTAGCTGTTTTATCTAAAAAGAGTCATCCTTTATTCCATTACTTTAAACAATTGTTTGCCCAAGTTACAAATCCTCCTATCGATGCAATTCGTGAAGAGATTGTGACATCAACAACTTTATGTATTGGTACAGAAGGAAATATCTTAGAAGATACACCGCAAAACTGTCATCTCTTAAAGATTAAAAATCCTATCTTATCAAATACAGATATTTTAAAGTTAAAATCAATTAAAAAAGAAGGATTTGTTTCTGCAACAATTCCTATGTTATATTACAAAAATACATCTTTAGAAAATGCATTAGAAAAATTATTTATGGAAGTAGATAAGGCATATTTCCAAGGTGCTAACATTATTATCTTATCTGATCGTGGTGTTGATGAAAATCATGTTGCGATTCCGTCATTACTTGCTACTGGTGCAGTCAATCATTATTTAGTGAAAACTAAGAAAAGAATGAAAGTTGCATTAATCATTGAATCAGGTGAACCAAGAGAAGTACATCATTATGCAACATTACTTGGTTATGGAGCGAGTGCCGTAAATGGTTATTTAGCTCAAGATACAATTAAAGAAGCTGTAGAAAATGGTATGATTGAAAAAGATTACTATGCTGCAGTTCATGATTATAATGATGCTATGTTACATGGTATTGTTAAAATAGCATCTAAAATGGGGATTTCAACATTACAATCATATAGAGGATCACAAATCTTTGAAGCGATTGGAATCAATAGCGAAGTTATAGCAAAATACTTCCCTCATACTGTGAGTCGTATTGAAGGGATTTCGTTAAAGGATATTCAAAATGATGTTGATAAGAAACATCAAATGGCTTTTGATCCTTTGGGATTAGAAAATGATTTAACAATTGATTCACAAGGAACTCATAAAGCAAGAAGTGATAAAGAAGAACATTTATATAATCCAAACACAATTCATTTATTACAACACTCAACTCGTACTGGAGATTATCAATTATATAAAGAATATTCTAAAGAAATTGATCAAGAGTCTACAGGAATTCATATTAGAGGGCTGGTTGACTTTGTAGAAGGAACAAACTCTATTCCTTTAGAAGAAGTTGAAAGTGTTGATAGTATTGTTAAACGTTTTAAAACAGGTGCAATGTCTTATGGATCAATTTCAAAAGAAGCCCATGAAACTATGGCCATTGCAATGAACATGTTAAAAGGAAAAAGTAACAGTGGAGAAGGTGGGGAAGACCCTGCACGTTTCACGGTAGGTAAAGATGGCTTAAACAAATGTTCAGCAATTAAACAAGTTGCGTCAGGACGTTTTGGTGTCACAAGTGAATATTTATGTTCAGCTAAAGAAATTCAAATCAAAATGGCACAAGGGGCGAAACCTGGAGAAGGTGGACAATTACCAGCTGAAAAGGTTTATCCTTGGGTAGCGAAAACACGTCATTCTACACCGGGTGTTGGCTTAATTTCACCACCACCACATCATGATATTTATTCAATTGAAGATTTAGCTCAATTGATTTATGACTTAAAGAATGCAAACCAAGATGCAAGAATTTCAGTTAAACTTGTTTCAGAAGCAGGTGTTGGAACAATTGCAGCAGGTGTTGCTAAAGCAGGAGCTGGGGTTATCTTAATTTCAGGATTTGATGGTGGAACTGGAGCTGCTCCAAAGAACTCTGTTTATAATGCAGGATTACCTTGGGAATTAGGGCTTGCTGAAGCACATCAAACATTAATTATGAATGGTTTAAGAAACCGTGTTGTTTTAGAAGCTGATGGAAAAATGATGACAGGTCGTGATCTAGCAATCGCTACATTGCTTGGGGCTGAAGAATATGGTTTTGCGACAGCACCATTAGTGACAATGGGATGCGTTATGATGAGAGTTTGTAACTTAGACACTTGTCCTGTAGGAGTTGCAACACAAAATCCAATCTTAAGAAAACGTTTTGCAGGAAAACCTGAATACGTTGTTAATTTCATGAGATTCGTAGCTGAAGAATTAAGAGAATATATGGCTATGTTAGGATTTAGAACAATCGAAGATATGGTTGGGCGTAGTGATTTATTAAAAGTAAAAGATATTGATTCAACAAAACGTATTGATTTAACACGTATCTTAGGAACTGACTACGTGAATTCAGATGAAAGATGTTATGATGAAAACAATGCTTATGACTTTGAATTAGATCAAGTTAAAGATACAACAGTATTGTTAAAAGAATTTGTTCCTTCTTTAAAGAAAAAGAAAGCAAAAGAAATTGATATAGAAGTGAATAACTTAGATCGTTCATTTGGAACAATCTTAGGTTCAAATATTACACGTATAAGAGGAAATGATGTTCCTACTGATACTTATAAAGTGAACTGCTATGGTGCAGGTGGACAAAGTTTTGGTGCCTTTATTCCAAAAGGATTAACACTGAACTTAGTTGGGGATTCTAATGACTACTTTGGTAAAGGATTATCAGGTGGAAAATTAGTTGTGAAACCACCAGTAAAAGCAACATTTAAAGCAGAAGACAATATTATTATTGGTAACGTTGCTTTATATGGAGCGACATCAGGGGAAGCTTATATTAACGGTATTGCTGGTGAAAGATTTGCTGTGCGTAACTCAGGTGCGACTGCAGTTGTTGAAGGTGTAGGAGATCACGGTCTTGAATACATGACAGGTGGAGTTGTTGTCATCTTAGGTGACATTGGACGTAACTTAGCAGCAGGTATGAGCGGTGGTATTGCTTATGTTTATGACCCTGAAAATAAATTATATGAAAACTTAAATAGCGAATTAGTAAGATATACACATGTGACTTTATCAAGTGATGTGACACAATTAAAATCTATGATTACGAAACATTGTGATGCAACATCATCAAATAGAGGACAATATATATTAGATCATTTCGATGAATGCTTAACTCAATTTAAAAAGATTATTCCTTATAACTATCAAAAGATGATTGATTTAATCGCATCATTTGAAGCTAAAGGATTATCAGAAGAAGATGCAAAAATTGAAGCATTCAATGTTGTGAAGAAGGGGTAGAGAATATGGGAAAAATGAATGGATTTTTAGAATTTGATCGTCAAGATTCTAAAACGGTAGAACCACTAAAACGTATTAAAAACTTTAAAGAATTCCATAAAACTCTTTCACCAACTGATCGAGCGAATCAAGCAGCAAGATGTATGGACTGTGGTGTCCCATTTTGCCAATATGGAAAAGAAATTCAAGGAATGACATCAGGTTGTCCATTAAACAACCTGATTCCTGAATGGAATGATTTAATTTATAGAGATAATTATAAAGAAGCGTTATCTCGTTTATTAAAAACAAATAACTTCCCAGAATTCACATCACGTGTTTGTCCTGCATTATGCGAAAAAGCATGTGTCTGTTCTTTAAATGGTGACGCAGTGACTGTTAAAGACAATGAATACGGAATTATTGAATATGGATATGCTCATGGATACATGGCACCAGTTGCACCAACGGTACGCATTGATAAAACAATCGCTGTCATTGGGAGTGGACCAGCTGGTTTAGCAGCAGCAGATCAATTAAATAAACGTGGATATCATGTTGATGTTCTTGAAAGAGATGATCGTTTTGGTGGATTATTAATGTATGGTATTCCACAAATGAAGATTGAAAAATCAGTTATTGAAAGAACGATTAATCGTATGGAACAAGAAGGTGTGCAATTCTTTGCGAATAAAAACATTACGACAAAAGAACAGACTGAAGAATTATTAAAGAAATATGACGCTGTCATTTTAGCGTGTGGTGCAAGACAAGCAAGAGACATTCCAGTCGAAGGTCGTCAAGCATCTAATGTTATGTTTGCGGTTGATTATTTAACAGGTGTGACTAAATCATTATTAGATAGTGATTTCAAAGATGGTCATTACGTTAACGCTAAAGATAAAAAAGTATTGGTTATTGGTGGTGGTGATACTGGTAACGACTGTGTTGGAACTGCAATCCGTCATGGTTGTGAAAGTGTTCTTCAATTAGAAATGATGAAGGAACCTCCATTACAAAGAACTGAAGAGAATCCTTGGCCTCTATGGCCGCTTACAAAGAAAACTGATTATGGACAAGAAGAAAGTCTTGCGGTTTTCAAGAAAGATCCTCGTCTTTATCAAACAACAGTAAAATCATTTGTACAAAATGAAGAAGGTCAAGTGATTAAGGCAATACTTATTCAATTAGAAGAAAAAACTGTTGATGGAATGAAACGTATGATGCCAATAGAAGGTAGTGAAAAAGAAATCGATGTTGATTTGGTTTTCATTGCTGCTGGATTTATTGGAAGTGAATT
>CAMTOK010000029.1 GCA_947074115.1 uncultured Erysipelotrichaceae bacterium
TAAGATCATATGGAAATGTTTCGTTTCTGGAGAGCCGACGGCACCAATATAGTAATTAGAAATCTCTTAAAACCATTGTGATTCAATGGTTTATTTATTTTTACTAGTGCGGTAATTTGTAACTCGACATAATTTCGACATATTTAAATTTAAATCATTATTTATATATAACCACTTAAGGTGAAATCAATAGTATCATTCTTATATCTCAATAAAATGAGATCCGCACCCATAGAAAAGAATAAGTACCAGAAGCGTTATTAGATTCTGGTACTTTTGTTTGAAATAAATAGGATATATATTCATTTTAACAAAAAAGTAGTGAGCATTAATTACCCACTACCAAAATACAAAACGAATTATGCAACAAGTTCATAAAATTATGATTTGTTTGTAAAAACCAATTCGATTTCTAATTTGAAATTGTCATCTAATTGATCATAGGGTGTTTTACCATCTTGCAGTTCATTTATATTCACTCTTTTAAATTCAAGAATATAATTATTTAAATCAATGACTTGGAAAACGAAAACATCAGCTATATTCGTTTCACCTTCTTTTTTACTATCTTCTCCTAATGTTGTTGTTTTTCTTTCTATCAATTCAACTCCATTCATTTCTAAAGGACATTCCCATTGATAAATTGGTAGTTCACGTGGCAATACGATCGTCACTTCACTATTGTGTTCAATATTAACATTCTTAATAGTTTCGGTTGTGTTTTGAAATTGAACTTCATAGGCCTCGTCGTTGATCATTATTTGATTATTCTCACTTTGAGGAGCACATCCCATAATCAACATTAAACAACAAAGTGATTTTACAATTGTTAAAATATTCTTGTGTAATTTCATTGATTTTCACCTCTCTTCTATATACTTTTCTTCACGTCCTGTAATGCAACAATATATATATTGTTATTATATAACAAATATTGTTATATAGATAGAGGGGTGAAAAATTATAATTTCCTAGAGAGTAAAGAATAGTCACGACAAAACAAAAGAGTTAACACCTGTTGTTAGGAGATTATGATCGTGATGGAGAACATATCCAAGGTGCTGTCGTATTAGAATACGAAACAAGAACATTAACACAAGACCGTTGTTCGTGAGAACTTCGGTCTTTTTATATAGGAAATAGTCATAGATGCTCAATAAGCTCTTCTTTATATTAACTTGTGGGAATAGGGGAGGAGATGTATTATGTAAAGTATAACTCTATAAATGTAATGTACTCTTATTTTATAGAAAATATATAGAATAATGGTATAGTAAAGGGGCAAGGGGGAGTCTTATGAAGATTAAATTAGCGTTAAGAAAAGAAAAATATGAGGAAGTGAAAACTTTCTTTGAACAAAAGGATATAGATGTAGGAGAAGATGGGGACTTTATCTTGTTTGATAAAGAGAATTCAATTGAATATTTAATTGGGAAGACTCGTGATGAACTTTATAGAATAGAAACTCACGAAATCGTATACATCGAAAGTATTGGAAAGACAATAATTCTCCATACAAAAGATCAGGACTATACTTTGTCTTATCGTTTAAAACAGTTAGAATTTATGTTAAATCAAGATCAGTTTATACGAATTAGTCATTCAATCATTATTGCGAAAAAGAGTATTAGAAAAATAAAACCAACATACTCAACAAAGTTTATTCTTACATTAATAGATGGAAGTATTGTTGATGTGACACGTAGTTATTATTATATGTTTAGAGAGACATTTGGGATATAGGGGGAAAGAAAAATGGAAAACATAATTGCTTTTGCGGTATTTTTAATAACATGTTGTGCTGTTATCAGTCTATGTTATATGAGTTTTTATAAACGAATGATTAATAAAAGATTACAATCAGGTAAATTAGATGGTAGAAAATTTGTTTCTCCATTAAATATGCTAATATCAACATCTATAGTTTTATTATTAGCGTTTTGTGTTGGGACAGCTGTTGTGAGTGTACATACAGGTTCTGTTGTTGGAACGAATCAATTTGATATTGTCTATAATTATAACGAATATACACCAGATGACATGAATACGGGTTATTTAAAGAATTATTCAATTGAAGAAAATGTTGGTTACAAAAGATATGAAACAATATGTGAGGATATAAAATTCACTTACTTTATAAATGAATCTCAATTTGATTTAAATCATCCTCAATTTATTATTTACGTTTCGTATATTGGTAGTCGTAGTGATATGATGACAGTTTCTCAAGAAGGTACATTTTATACATTAAATGATAAGAGACTTGGCTCAGAGGGGTCAGGTGGAACAAATCTATCGGACTATATCTGTTATATTGGAAATGTATCAGATCAAAGCAAATTTAAATTAGATATACAATTGTTTAGTGAACAAGGTTGGGAAAACTATATACTGGATGATAATGAAGGTAAAAATAAGAATATTGATCCTTTAGATTATGCAGAAAGTACAGCGACACTTGAACTCACTTTTCGTGAATCGTAAAGAAATTATTTAAAAAGATGAGAATAAAAACACCCAATGTGTTACGTTTAAGGTTAACACGTAGGGTGTTTTATTCTATAAGAAACAGTTAAATAAAATAAGTATGTATTCTAAAACAATTCTTATTTATATTTGATAGCTTAATCTAAATGACAAATACTCGTATTTGCGATCTTTGTATAATTGTCATACATCAATATTGTGATACTTAATTTTTGTATAGATTGATTTTTAATATGATCGTTGTATATAAGGTTAAGATGAACTTCATAAGAATAAAAGATAAGAGCGAGATCATCTATGTTTTTTATATTAAGTTTATTAAAATCTTTAATAGGGCATTGAATGTAAAATGCCTCTTCTAATATGGGAATTGGAGTTGTCTCCATTGAATCGAAACTGTATTCTAATGACACATCTCCTAAGTTTTTTTGATGCAAATGAGTCATATTAATTCTTAAATAGATATTGTCTCCATGTTGATAAAAGGGAGCTTTATCGTCACAAGTGACTTTTATGGGGAAGGCATCTTGAATTGAATGACGTTTTTGGCGGAGATGTGTTATATATATTCCAAGTGATGTAACCGCTGATGCTATAAAAAGAGCTAAACAAATGATAATAGCGAACTTTAAATCAGTATTAAGATATTCTACATTGACATATGGAATCAATTGGGCATTCACTATCCATGATCCCAGGGGAAATGATGTAATTAAGATAAACATATATAAACAACATTTAAAAAATACATATATACTTTTGTCTTTACCATTAATTATAAACATAGCGTTCTCCCTTATTTATTGTATTTAGAAATAATATTTATAAATTATACCAATTTATATTATAAAAAGAAAGAATTGTAGATCTATTTAATAAAATAATAGTTGAAAAATAGACGATATATAGTTAATAAAAGAACTTTTTTTATTAATTCAGTTTTTTTAAGTACCTTTTATGTTTATATGCATATAGTAATTTGAGAGCTTCCCTCTCTCATGTATTAAAGGTTTGCAGTATTATTTCCCGTTCACAACCACATTGGATGATAGTAAGAAAAGAGTTCATTTTATGAACTTTTTTCGTTTACATAAGAAATTTAATCTCTCTATTTTATGTGAAATTGAGTGAATGACTCAATTGATATTGTCTTGGAGTTAACTCTAAGTGTTATAGTGAGATGCAAAGGAGAATGTTATGAAGAAAATATTATTATGTTTTATGATGTTATGTCTTTGCGCATGCCAAGTCTCTACAGACAAACAAGAGGATCCTATGGTGACTGAAGATCAAGTTGATACTCATCGCAACACACTTGTTATTTATTATACAATGCCTGAAAGTGATGGGGTGGATATGTCTTCATCAGCGAGTCGTGTTACGAGTGAGGGGAATCTTTATGGTGCAACTGAGTATGTTGCGCGTATAATGAGTGAAGAGTTAGACGCAGATCTTTATCGTATAGAGACAGAAGATGATTATCCTGCAACTCACGAGGCATTGATTGAACAGGCATCACAGGAAAAGGCACGTGCATATCGTCCTAAACTTAAAGAGGTGGATATTGATTTAAAAGACTATATTGATATTTATATTGGATATCCAAATTGGTGGGCAGATCTTCCAATGGCAATGTATTCATTTATTGAACAAAATGATTTAAGTCATGCGAGTGTACGTATCTTTAATACACATGGGGGTAGTGGGTTATCAAGGACTGTTGAAAGTCTTTTAAATAGACAACCTGATCTGAATCTTGTTGAATCATATTTATCAATATCTAGAAATGATGTTCTTGAGTCTAGACAAAGCATTATTAATTGGTTGAATGAAGTGAAATCCTAAGAATGATTTCACTTTTTTCTTTACTAAGAAACTTGTGATTCATAGATGAGAGGTATACAATGTGTTTATTATATAAAAGGGGAAAGTTATGATTTCATTACAAATACAAATATTAATTCTATTTGTTATTGGATATCTTTTATCAAAGAAGGGATATTTTTCAAAACAAACGAGAACTCAATTAACCAATATGGTGATTATGATTTTTTTACCATGTTCTATTGTTAAATCATTTATAATGGAACTGAATTATGAAATTTTTATGTCTACATTATCAATCTTAGTGATCTCATTTGTTATACAACTGTTTTATGCATGTCTAAACAAGGTGATCTATAATAAATATGAAGACAATAAAAAGGTCTCTTTACAATATGGGACGATGGTATCCAACGCTGGCTTTATGGGGATGCCAATAGCTGAAGCTGTCTTTGGTCCTGTTGGTTTATTATTAGCGTCAGTCTTCCTGATCCCTCAAAGAATCTTTATGTGGTCTTCTGGACTGTCTTTGTATGCTAAGGGAAGTCAAAAGAATGTCGTGAAAGAAGTGATGATGCATCCCTGCATTATCGCAATGTATATTGGTGTCATAGTCATGATCATCACGAATTGTGGTGTAGTTTTACCTAACGTTGTTGTGACGACATTATCAACATTATCAAATTGTACAACGGCGTTAAGTATGATTGTTATTGGAGGGATATTATCTGATGTTGATATCAAATCAGTACGATTAAAGGATCCTCTATTGTATAGTGGATTAAGGTTAATTATCTTACCTTTCATGATTTATATCTGTTTAAAAGCATTGGGAGTTTCTTCACTGACATTAGGTGTTTCTGTTTTACTATCAGCAATGCCTGCAGCGAGTACAACAGTTATGCTTGCTCAAAAATACAATCGTTCTCCTGAGTTTGCTTCACAACTCGTTTTTGTTTCAACAGTCTTATCTTTAATCACATTACCACTTGTAACATGCTTTCTTTAAGGTGGAATCATTTGACAAATTAACGGTTTTCATGGTATCAATTAAGTAAGGAGTGAGTTTATGTATACAATAGGAGATATTTCTAAAGAACTTGGATTACCAATTTCAACAATACGTTTTTATGATAAACAAGGATTGTTACCAAACTTAGAAAGAAAAGGGAACATTCGTCAATTTAGTCAATCTGATATAGAGTTGTTAAAGGTGATTGAATGTTTAAAGAATACAGGTATGCCCATTAAAGATATTAAGGATTTTTGTGCATGGGTTAAACAAGGAGATGCCTCTATTAAAGAAAGACAACATATGTTTCATGAGAGAAAAAAGATTGTTGAACAACAGTTAGAAGAATTAAATAAAACATATGAAACCATAAAGTATAAATGTTGGTACTATGATACTGCAGTTGAAGCAGGAACAGAGGACATTCATAAAAAGAAATAGTCTTGACCTCAACATATGTTGAGGTCTTATTATATGAGAACAAATAGGGAAGGAAAAGAAAACACAATGACAAATTATTTTTCTAAAGAAACAACAAGATTACAAACAAATTCATTAAAATGGGATGTAGAAGATCATGTGTTACCAATGTGGGTAGCAGATATGGATTTTGAGGTCGCTCCTGCGATATCAAAAGCACTATCAAAGAGAGTTGACCATCATATATTTGGTTATAATATCATTTCAAATGCTTATTTTGAAGCTTACCGTGATTGGTCAAAACGCCGTTATCATGTCGATTATGATATTGAGACCATGATGTTTTGTACTGGCATTGTTCCCGCTATTTCATCTATGGTAAGAAAACTAAGTCGTGTTGGGGATTCTGTATTAATACAAGCACCGGTTTATAATATTTTTTATAATTCAATCTTAAATAATCAACGTCATGTTTTGTCTAGCGATTTGATTTATAATGAAGGTCAGTATTCTATAGATTTTCATGATTTAGAGGAGAAACTCTCTAGAGAAACGACAACGCTTATGATCTTATGTCAACCACACAATCCAATTGGGAAAGTGTGGGACAAAGATACTTTGACACGAATCGCTACATTGTGTAAACAATATCATGTGACAGTCATCAGTGATGAAATCCATTGTGATATAGTTACACCAGGGTTAACATATGTACCGTTTCATGATGTCGCACGTGATATACTGGAGGACTATGTGATTTGTCTATCACCATCTAAATCATTTAATACGGCAGGGTTACAAATGGCGTGTCTCATTGTCCCTCATGATTCATTAAGGGCGAAAGTAAGTCGTGGTATTAATACTGATGAAGTGGCTGAAGGGAATAGTTTTGTGGAGGTCGCTGCAATAGCAGCATACAATGAATCAGAAGATTGGCTTAATGATTTAAATATTTATATACAAGACAATAAAGATTATGCTTACTCATTTATACAAGCGAATATACCATCTCTTAAAGCAATACATGCGGACGCTACATATTTACTATGGGTAGATTGTTCACAAGTCACTGATTCAAGTGATGAGCTTGTTTCATTTATTAAAGAGAAAACAGGTCTCATGATCAGTTCGGGATCAAGTTATGGTGAGGTCTCAAAATGTTTTATCAGAATTAATCTTGCGACAACACATCATCGTGTAGAGGATGGGTTAAACAGATTGAAGCAGGGTATTGAATTGTATCAACTAGAAAAGTAATCAATGATTACTTTTTTTGTTGACTTAAAGTTAAGATTAAGGTGTAGGATGAATACATAAGGAGAGATTGATTATGAAAAAAAGGACATTAGGACCAGGTTTGGTCGTTTCAGAAATAGGATTAGGATGCATGGGAATGGATCATGCTTATGGGGCACCAGCACCAAGAGAAGAGATGAAAGCATTGATTCAACGTGCGGTAGAGTTAGGATGTAACTTCTTTGATACTGCGGTTGTCTATGGAGAAGCCAATGAAGTGTTACTTGGTGAAGCATTAGCGAAGTACAATCGTGAGGATGTCATCATTGCGACGAAATTTGGGATTCTAGGACAAAGTTCAAGTGATGGTGTTATTGAAAATGTTCTCAACAGCAAGCCTGAATCAATAAGAGAACAGATCAAGGGGTCTTTGGAAAGATTGGGTGTTGAGTTTATTGATTTATATTATCAACATCGTATTGATCCTGATGTAGAACCAGAAGCTGTTGCCTTGGTTATGAAGGAATTTATGGAAGAAGGAAAAATCAAACATTGGGGATTATCTAATGCACCGATTGATTACATGAGACGTGCACACGCAGTGTGTCCGTTGACATGTATAGAAAATCAATATTCAATGGTATTTAGAGAACCAGAAAAAGAGTTGTTTGATGTATGTGAAGAATTAAATATAGGGTTTGTTGCGTACTCACCATTAGGGAATGGTTTCTTAAGTGGTAAGTATACAAAAGACACTCAATATGAAGAGGGTGACTTTAGAAATACAATGGGTCGTTTTAAAGCAGAAGTTATGGAAAAGAACCAAGCGTTACTAGATGTTTTAAATTCAATAGCGACTTCAAAGAATGCAACACCAGCACAAATTGTACTTGCATGGGAATTGACTCAAAAGCCTTGGATTGTTCCTATTCCAGGAACAACAAAACAACATCGTTTAGAAGAAAACATAGGAGCATCATCAATTGTATTTACTGAAAAAGAATTAAATGATTTAAATCATGTTTTAGATGAATTAGATATAGATGAGACACATTTTTAAAGATAATAGACTTTTATTATCTTTTTTTCTTTCAATTTTTGACTATTTTCATCTTTTTAATTGAATGAACTGAAAGTATGAGATATGATATTAATTAACGAGGTGATATTATGAGTTTAGCATTGTGTGTCATAGGTTTTGTCTTATATTTTGTATACGACTACAATCAGATTTCTTTTCATAATAAGATCCTAAAATCCTTCTTTCTTATAGGAACGTTATGTTTGGTTCTTGGAACAGTCATTGCGATTATACAGACTCACTTAGTCATTGTTCATTTAAGTGGTATTGTCATCACAGGACTAGGACTGATCTCAACAATCTATACTTTATTTTTTGCATTAGATTTTGATGATACATATAAGAATGAAAAGTTTAGCGTATGCCGTACAGGTGTTTATGGGTTATGTCGTCACCCAGGTGTTTGGTGTTTGTGCTTATTTTATATTGGATTGTGGATCACGTTTATGACAAAAGAATTGGCACTTGTCTGCCTATTGACAACTTCTCTTAATATCCTCTATGTGATTTATCAAGATCGCTTTATATTTCCAAAGGTATTTGATGATTATCATGAGTACCAACAAGACATTCCCTTTCTTTTTATCAATAGAAAGGTGATTAAGAAATGTCTAAAAAGAAAGGGGGGAAATTATGAAGTTTGAAGAGAAATTAAAGAAGATAGGAAAAAAAGAACTTTATGATGAATACTGCTCCTTTATTGACTTGTCTCTAGAAGACTATATGAATATTCAAAAGAGTTTGTTAAAAGAACAAATCTATTTATGGCAAAAATCAAATGTCGGTCAAAAAATATTAAAAGGAAGAGAAATCTCTACGTTTGAAGATTTCAAGAAATATATCCCATTAACGACATATCATGATTATGCTGATATCTTATTAAAGAAAGACGATAAAGATTTACCAGCTCCTGCAACATTGTGGATTGAAACAACATGGGAGGGTGGAACACACCCTATTAAGGTTGCTCCTTATAACAAGGCGATGTTAGAGACAGTCTTTACAAATATGTGTGTCACAATGATGATTGCGACAGGGAAAAAGAAATATGATTTTGATATAAAAGCATCTTATCATATGTTATACGGGTTAGCCCCGTTGCCTTATGCAACAGGATTGATCCCATTAGGTTTGGATAATCAAATTGGTGTTCAATTGTTACCTCCTGCTCATATTGCGAATAAACTGTCATTTGGTGAACGTAATAAGTTAGGATTTAAGATGGGATTAATACATGGTATTGATTATTTCTTTGGTTTAGGAAGTGTCACTTATTATGTTTCTCAGTCGTTATCTAAAATGGGTGGTGGTTCTGCAGATCCTGAATTTAAGAAGGAATTAATGAAACACCCTACAAAGTTATTAAACTATTTAAATGCAACAAAAACAGCGAAACGAGAGGGAAGAGGGTTACTTCCTAAAGATTTATTTGATATTAAAGGATTGGTTGTTGCTGGAACTGATAATTGCTTATATAGAGATGAATTAGAAAGAATGTGGGGTATTAAACCACTAGAACTGTTTGCTGGAACAGAACCGACAATGATTGGAACTGAATTACATAGTCGTGAAGGATTGATATTCTTTCCTGATGCTTGTTTTTATGAATTCATTAGGGAGTCTGATTTAGAGAAACAAGAAGATAATCCATCCTATCAGTTACCAACGTATACTTTAGATCAAGTTCAACCAAATCAAAACTATGAAATCGTCATCAGTGTACTTAAAGGTGGTGCATTTATGCGTTATAGAGTTGGTGATATGTATCGTTGTGTGAGTTTAAAAAGCACTGCAGATCAAACATCAATCCCACTCTTTAAATATGTAGACCGTGTAAAAGATGTTATTGATATCGCTGGATTTACACGTATTACAAAAAACAGTATTGATCAAGTTATCAAATTATCTAAATTAGATATTGTTGATTATATTGCGAAAAAGGAAATTGATGAAAACAATCGTCCATATATGCATATGTACGTAGAAGTCTCAAAAAGAAGTTCTTATGAAGAAGCAATTAGCGTTGCTGTCTTAAAAGATCATTTAACTGTCTATTTTAAATACTTTGATCAAGATTATGATGATTTAAAGAAAATACTTGGTATTGATCCATTAAAGATTACTCTTTTAAAAGTTAGATCACTATCAACGTATCCACATAAAATAAGAAGAATGAATCCATCTCTTCACGATATAGAAGAGTTCATGAGATTCATGAATCAAGATTTGGACTTACAAGGAGGAAGTTTACATGACTAGCTATCCTTATGTCCCCGTTGCGGCGGTATCGTGTTATATATTCTTATTGTTCTCATTTGGAGCGAGTCGTAAGTCACCTCTTATAAAAGCGTATATGGGTGTTCTCATCGCCATGATTTTATGGACTGGTGGGTCTTTCTTAATGAGACTTGATTTCTTTCCTTCGGTAACATTTTGGTATAATATATCAATTGTAGGATTACTCTTTTTGATGTATACTGTTTATCATTTTACGAGTGTCTTCTTAAATTGTGAACAAGGAAAAGATCGATTTTGGTTAATTGTATCCATATTGACATCAGGATTAAACTGGTTAAATGGATTCTTCTTAGCAGCACCAACACCTCAAGATATAGGTGGTAAGATTGTCTATGTTTATGAAGTCACATATCGTGCTTATATCCTTTATGGTATTGTCTTTTTATGCCTATTGTCACTTGTGATTAAGGTCTATAAAAGTTTAAAAGAACATCCAGAGTATGTTAAAGAAATCATGCCTTTATTTGTAGGTATGGGGATTCTAGCACTAGGAAATTTCTTAGTATTATTACCATTCTTTAAAGGATTTCCAATTGATATCTTAATGGGTATTCCTAATGCTGTATGTTTCTATTATATGGTTTATAAAAGACGTTTATTTAAATTAACGCTCTTAGTTTCAAGAACGAACTGTTACTTAGTTTCAGCTGGATTAACAGCTTTAATGTTTATCTTTGTGATTCAACCAATTGAATCATTTATGAGTCGTTATTTAGATCGTTTCTTACAATATGAAGCGTTATTAATGTCATGTGTTTTTACTGCATTTACTTTAGTCATATATTCAATCTTTAAAACACTTAGTGATCGATTCTTTGTAAAAAGTGAAATCTATCAAGCAGAAAAATTAAAACAATATTCTCAATCAGTAAGTCAAACATTAAATACAGATGATATCTTAAAGAAAACAACAGAAGTGATTCAAGATGTTGTCTATGTTAAAGAATTACATGTCGCTTTATTAAATAGTGAGAAACAAGAATATGAAGTGAAAGGGGATAAAGATTATTTCTCTTATCCATCGCTATCATTAAAGAATCCTTTATTTGATTATATAAAAGATAAAAGAGAAGTTGTTTCTTATCAAGAATTTAAAAGTTCAGTTTACTATAAAAAATTATGGCAATTAGAAAGAGATTGTTTAGAAGCATTGCATGTTGAATATATTGTTCCTTTAATAGAAGAGGAACTTATAGGTGCACTTTTCTTATCAAGAAAAGTAGAGGGAAACTATCAATACAAAGATATTGATTTCTTACAATCATTAACACCTATGACATCAATGGCATTAAAGAATGCACAGTTGTATCAAAGAGTGTATTTAGAAGCAATATCTGATGATTTAACAGGTTTATACAATAGAAAATATTTCTATGAATTATTAGAAAAACAAAATGATTATGTCCAAAGCAGTTTAACTCTTGTCTTAATGTCAGTAGATGATTTTAGACTTTATAATCAATTATATGGTCAAAATGTTGGAGACAAAGCATTACAAGAAATTGCTTTGATTCTTAAGCAATGTATTGGGACAGCAGGATATGTCGCAAGAATTCAAGGAAAAGAGTTTGGGATCTTATTACCAGGATATAACCTTTTACAGGCAAAAGATATGTGTGAATCTATTCGTTTAAAGATTATGGATTTAAATAAACTTGGTGAATTGATTTCTAAGGTACTTACTGCCTCATTTGGAATTGCATCAATTCCTGTGAATGCAAGTCATATTAAACAATTAAATGAATATACAGAACAAGCCTTATTTCAAGCTAAGAGAAAAGGTAAGAACTGTGTTTATGTTTACAATATGGAGTTAAGTGAAAATGCTTCTCAACAAAAAGATGGAATGCGTAAATCTGCGTATGAAGAATATGCTTCAACAGTCTATGCATTACAAGCAGCCATTGACGCTAAAGATCATTATACTTTTGCACATAGTAATAATGTTGCGTACTACGCAACAGAACTTGCGAAAGCATTTGGGTTACAAAAAGATCTTGTTGATATGATTTATGAAGCAGCATTGCTTCATGATGTTGGGAAAATAGGGATTCCAGAATCGATATTAAACAAACCAGCACGATTAACACAAGAAGAATTTGAAATTATGAAAACTCATGTTGATAACTCAATAGGAATAATCAAACATTTACCATCAATTGATTATGTTATTCCTATAGTTGTTTCACATCATGAGAGATATGATGGTCATGGGTATCCAAGACGTTTAAGTGGAGAAGATATTCCCCTAGGGGGAAGGATTCTATGCGTTGCTGATAGCTTTGATGCGATGATGAGTCAACGTGTTTATAAATCGCAATTCACATTAGAATTCGCTTTAAATGAGATTTTACAACAAGCGAATAAACAATTTGATCCAGATTTAGCAGATTTATTTGTTAAATTAGTGAAAAGCGGACAAATTGAAATACAAGAAAGATAGAAGAATGTTATGATTCATAACATTCTTTTTTTCCTTTATAGACTTTTGTGGTAGAATAATGAATAATGAGATAAAATAAATACGAGGTGTACATATGACAACAATAAATGACATAGCGAAATTAGCCAATGTATCAAGAACAACAGTATCGCGTGTTTTAAACAATACAGGTAATGTTGATCCTGCTGCTATTGAGAGAGTAAAACAAGTCATTCAAGAGACTGGTTATGTACCAAGTCAATATGCAAAATCATTAAGAACAAACAAAACAAAAATTATTGGAATTATTATTCCAAGATTAACAACTGAAACACTCAATCGTTTTCTTGAAATCTTTGCAAGACGTATTCAAGAATTTGGATACCAAACGATTATGTATAATACAGGATTAGATCAAGAGAAAGAAATAGAAGCTTTTTCAGTTTTATTTAGTCGTCGTGTTGATGGGATTATTCATTTTGCGACAAATACATCTGATGAACTTAAAAAAACAATACAATCATCAAAAATACCTGTCATTGTCGTTGGACAAAATTTTAATATAGATAATCAAATCTTGATTAATGAATATCATGCATCCTCTTTATTAACAGAGGAGATGATCAGTAGAGGATACAATCATTTTGGCTTTATAGGTGCACCAGAAACAGATTACTCAGTCGGGATAGAAAGACGAAATGCCTTTATTGATGTTTTAAAAAAACATCATAAAGTTATTGATTATGATTTAATAGACAAAGCAAACTTTGACTTTAAAACTGGTTATGATGCGATGTCTAGATTATTAGAGAAAAAGAAAACAATAGACGCAGTCGTCTGTGTAACAGATAGAATTGCGATTGGAGCGATGCAGTGTATACATGACCATGGGTTAAAGATTCCTGAAGATATCGCTATTGCAGGAATGGGTGCTTCTGCGATTTCGTTCTACTTTACGCCAAAACTAACAACAATTGATTTTAGAAATGAAGAACAAGGCTCACTTGCGGTGGATATGATGATGCAGTTAATCCAGAGTGAAAACACAAAAGGTACGAAAACTGTCGTTCTTGAACCAAGTTTGATCATAGGAGAAAGTATTTAAAGAATAACAAAATGTTATTCTTTTTTTTATTTTATAAAAAGATGGATATAATGATAAAAGTTTGATTATTTATTGACAAACAAAAATGTAAGTGATATCTTTTAGGTAAGGAATCGATTCCTCGAGGAAAACGTTTCGATTTACCGATAAAATAGGAGGAGGAAATCAAGAGTATGAATAAAGAGATTGCAAGTCAAATCATTTCTGCAGTTGGTGGAAATGAAAATATTCAATCAGTTGCACACTGTGCAACACGTTTACGCATTATGGTTTTTGATGAATCTAAAATCAACAAAGAAGAAGTTGAAAACATTGAAAAAGTAAAAGGTGCATTTTTTAATTCAGGACAATATCAAATTATCTTAGGAACTGGAACGGTTAATAAAATCTATGATGAAGTGATTGGGTTAGGTGTATCAGGAACAAGTCAACAATCAATGAAGGCGACAAGCGCAAAGCAAGGAAATATCTTTAAAAGAGCTATACGTGTCTTTGGAGATGTCTTTGTGCCAATTATTCCAGTATTAGTTGCGACTGGGTTATTTATGGGATTAAGAGGTTTATTAACTCAAGATCTTATATTAGGTTGGTTTGGAATGAGTGCAAGTTCAATTGATCCAAACTTTATTATGTTTACACAAATCTTAACAGATACTGCGTTTGCATTCTTACCAGTACTTGTGTGTTGGTCAACATTTAGAACCTTTGGAGGATCACCTGCAGTTGGGATCGTTATTGGTTTAATGTTAGTCAGTCCAAATCTACCAAATGCATATAATGTCGCTGCTGGTAGTGAAAGTGCATTAGAATTATTTGGATTTATTCCAATCGTAGGTTATCAAGGATCTGTTTTACCAGCATTTATTGCAGGGATTATAGGTGCAAAATTAGAACAAGGATTAAGAAAAATCATTTCTGAAACATTTGATTTATTAGTCACTCCGTTCTTAACAATATTAATTATGATGATTTTATCATTATTTATCATTGGTCCAATCTTCCATTCTATCGAAACTTGGGTATTACTTGGAACACAATGGTTATTAGCGTTACCATTTGGTTTATCAGGATTTATTATTGGAGCAATCCAACAATTGATCGTTGTCACTGGTGTTCACCATATCTTTAACTTCTTAGAAGTTCAATTGATTGCGAACACAGGAGCAAATGCATTTAATGCGATTATTACTTGTGCAATTGTCGCTCAAGGGGGTGCAGCTTTAGCTGTCGGATTTAAAACAAAAAACAAAAAGATGAAAGCATTAGCGATCCCTTCTGCATTTTCAGCATTATTAGGGATTACTGAACCAGCTATCTTTGGTGTCAACTTAAGATTGGTTAAACCATTTATTATGGGGTTAATTGCTGGTGGAGTCGGAGGATTCTTTGCATCAATCTTTAACTTAGCAGGAACAGGAATGTCAGTCACTGCCATTCCAGGAGCATTACTTTATTTAGATGGACAAATCTTAACATATATCTTAGTTAATATAATCTCATTTGGAGTTGCTTTTGGATTAACTTGGTTCTTTGGATATAAAGATGCCCAAACAGAAACAACGCCAACAGTTGATAGTCAAGATAACGATACAACAACTCAAGAAACAAAAGTGTATCAATGTATTGAAGGTGAAGTGATTGCTTTAGAAGATGTCCCTGATGAAACATTTGCGAAGAAAATGTTAGGTGATGGTGTCGCAATTATACCAAGTGCTGGTTTATTAACTGCACCATTTGATGGTGTTGTGGAAATGATTTTCCCTACAAAACACGCTATTGGTTTAACATCAAAAGCTGGGTTAACAGTATTGGTTCATATTGGTTTAGATACTGTTCAATTAAATGGTGAAGGATACAAATCATTAGTGAATGTTGGTGATTCCTTTAAACAAGGTGATCCACTTATGGAATTTGATTTAGAAGGTATTCAAGCAAAAGGATTTAAAATGGTAACACCAATTGTTGTGACAAATGGTGAAGAATTTGATATTACGATTACAAATGAAGAAAGATTATTAATAGAAGCGAGCAAAAAATAAATGAAACTTAATGAATTAAATGATCAAGAATTTTTAACAAGTACAAACCCACATATGGGATACCATATTGCACCACCTCATGGATTAATTAATGATCCACAAGGATTAATACAATTTAATGGGTATTACCATATCTTTCATCAATGGAATCCTCATGGATTGGTCCATAAAAATAAAGCTTGGGCACATTTGATATCAAAAGACTTGGTCACTTGGAAAGACCTGCCTATCGCCTTATCCCCAGATCAACCTTATGATAAAGATGGCTGTTATACAGGATGTGCTATTGTCCACGATCATCAAATGTATATTTTCTATACGGGTAATGTCAGAGGTGAAAACGGTGAAAGAATCACTCATCAATGTCTTGTTGTTTCAGAAGATGGTTTCCATTTTGAGAAACGTGGATCAATCATTGAAGTTCCAGAAGGGTTTACAGGGCATATAAGGGATCCTAAGGTATGGAAGGAAGATGACACCTTCTATATGATCCTTGGTGCTCAAACAGAGGATCTTAAGGGAACAACATTATTATATAAATCAGACGATCTTGTTTCATGGGAAATGGTTGGACCATTTCTCAATGAAACAATTGATTTAGGTTATATGTGGGAATGTCCAAACTTCATACAATTTGAAGACGGCGATGTCTTTGAATTCTCACCTCAAGGTATGCCACCTAGAGGATATGAATTTAATAATATTTATCAAGTTGGTTATTACACTGGAATATTTAAAAATGAACAATTCCAACTTGATAATACTTATTTAAAAGAATTAGATCATGGTTTTGAATTCTATGCACCTCAATTCTTTGTTGATCAAAACAATAGACAATTGATGTTTGCATGGATGGGTGTTATGACACCAGAAAAAGAACAAAGTCTACCAACAATGAAAGATGGTTGGGCACACATTCTTTCTCTTCCTAGAGTTATTACTTATAAAGATGGATATTTAATACAAAATCCAATAGAAGAGTTAAAAACATTACGTGATCAAAAATACAGTTACGATGGACTATGTTCAGGTGAACTTCCATCATTAGAATGTGAGATTATATTAGAGAATAATGAAGATTCATTTACGATGAATCTAAGAAATGAAGTCTTTATTGAATATAACAAAGAAAATCAACTCTTTAGTGTGACACGTACAGATTGGTATGACCAATCGAAAGAATCAAGAAAGAGTATCTTAAGACATCCTTGTGAATCGCTCCGTATATATGTAGAGGATACGTCTTTAGAGATTTTCATTAATAATGGGGAAGATGTGTTTTCATTACGTTATTTCTCAAAACCAAATAAAGATTTTAGTATAGAAACAAAACAATCAAATTTACAAACAACAATCTACTCACTTCATGTGACAAATAAGAAGTAAAGGGGAACCTTATGAAAAAATTATGTGTTATAGGAGAAGCGTTAATTGATTTTGTCCCAGTTGATAAAGGGGTTATGTTAAAGGATGTCTCTGGTTTTCAAAAGAAAGTTGGCGGTGCACCAATTAACGTCTCTGTTGCTTATCAAAAACTAGGTGGGCATTCACTCGTTTTGACACAACTTGGTCAAGATGCATTCGGTGATCAAATCGTTGAAACATTACAAAACAATCACGTTGATATTTCTCATATACTCAGATCAAAAGATTATGAGACATCACTTGCGTTTGTCTCATTAAAAGCAGATGGAGATCGTGAATTTCAATTCTATAGAAAGAACGCTGCAGATTTGTATTATGATCCTTCAAACATTACAAACGCATTAATCAATGAAATTGATGCAGTGCACTTCTGTAGTGTCTCTCTCGTTGATTCTCTTATGAAGAAAGCTCATGATCGTTTAATAGAGTTATCAATACAAAATAATAAGATCATATGTTTTGATCCTAATTTAAGATTTGCATTATGGGATGATCATCAACAATTAAAACAAACTGTTAATGAATATCTCACATATGCAGATATTATAAAAATATCAGAAGATGAATTAGAATTTATAACAGGTAAGACATGCATTGATGATGCATTAGACTTATTGTTTAAAAACAGATGTCAACTTATTGTCTTTACAAAAGGGTCACAAGGTGCAGAACTGATTACAAGAAGCAAACGTGTCTTTGTACAAGGATTAAAAGTCAATGTATTGGATACAACAGGTGCAGGCGATTCCTTTATAGGGGCATTGTTGTATCAATTGTTAAATAGTGAAACATCTATTGATTGTATGACTCAAGAACAATTACAACAGTATTTAAACTTTGCGAATTATTATGGCGCTTATACAACAACAGGTCTAGGTGCAATTGAATCAATGGCTTCAATAGAAGAAATCAATTCATTTATTTATTCAAAAGAATCATAATATTTATTTATATAACTGCTAAAAAGCATTGAAATAAGGGAATGTTACCTATGGGTAACATTTTTTTATTTTTATAATCATATCTCTTGCATTAATGATAATAGTAATCTATACTATTAACAGTTAGAGAAATCTAACCCCAATAAAAGACATTCAAGGAGGATATTAATATGTCATTAATCAATAAAGAAGTTAATAATTTTTCAGTTCAAGCTTATCAAGATAATAGCTTTAAAACAGTAACAAAAGAAGATATCTTAGGAAAATGGAGCGTATTCTTCTTCTACCCAGCAGATTTTACTTTTATCTGCCCAACAGAATTAGAAGATTTAGCAAACAAATATGAAGAGTTCAAAGCTGCTGGTGTTGAAATCTATTCAGTATCAACTGATTCTCATTTCGTACACAAAGCATGGCATGATGCTTCAGATAGAATTAAAAAAATTCAATACCCAATGTTAGCAGATCCAACTGCAGCGTTATCAAAAGATTTCGAAGTTTATATTGAAGCTGATGGTATGGCTGAAAGAGGAACTTTCATTGTTAACCCTGAAGGGAAAATCGTAGCTTATGAAGTATTAGCAGGAAACGTAGGACGTAACGCTGATGAATTATTCCGTAGAGTTCAAGCGAGCCAATTCGTTGCAGAACATGGTGACGAAGTATGTCCAGCTAAATGGCAACCAGGTGGAGAAACATTAAAACCAAGCTTAGATTTAGTAGGTCAATTATAATTTATGAATAAACATCTTTATGATGTTGTGATAGTCGGTGGTGGTCCTGCGGGACTTACCGCCGCTATTTATCTAGCGAGAGCGAAATATCGTGTCCTTGTCGTAGAGAAAGAAAAGTTTGGTGGACAAATCACGATTACGGAAGAAGTTGTGAATTACCCTGGTGTTGAAAAAACAAGCGGAAGTGCATTAACTGAATCAATGAGAAAACAAGCAGAAAACTTTGGTGCTGAGTTTTTATTAGCGGATGTCGATGAACTTGTATTAGATCAAGATATCAAAACGATTAAAACAAGCCGTGGAGAAAAACAAGCCTATGGTGTTTTACTTGCGACAGGTGCTCGTCCAAGAGCAGCTGGATTTGTTGGTGAACAAGAATTTAAAGGTCATGGGGTTGCTTATTGTGCAACATGTGATGGAGAGTTCTTTACAGATAAAGAAGTCTTCGTTATAGGTGGAGGATTCGCTGCTGCAGAAGAAGCCGTCTTTTTAACGAAGTATGCAAGTCATGTCACAATGTTGATCTTAGAAGAAGATTTCATTTGTGCTAAGAGCGTTGCTCAAAAGGCAAGAGACCATGAAAAAATCACTGTAAAAACACGTGTTCAAGTCCAAGCTGTCAATGGTGATAATGGTTTAAATTATATTAAGTATAAACACTTAGATACTGATGAAGTTGTTGAGTATAAATCAGACGATTACTTTGGGTTGTTTGTCTTTGCAGGATATGTTCCTGAAAACACATTAGTTAAAGATAAAGTTGAATTAAACCCACAAGGTTATATTGTGACTGATGAAAAACAACAAACATCTATTGAAGGTGTATTTGCGGCAGGTGATGTTTGTATTAAAGACTTAAGACAAGTTGTCACAGCGACTGCTGATGGAGCACTTGCTGCTTCAGCGTTAGAGAAATATGCATCAAAGATGCAAGAGAAAACAGGTATGACACCTGAATTTGCTGTCGCAAAACAAGTTGAAGAAAAAGTAGAAACTCAACCAGTTGTCGAAACATCAATCATTACACCAGAAATGCAACAACAATTAAATGCTGTATTTGGTAAAATGGAAAATGATCTTGTATTAGAATTACATTTAGATGATCGTGCTGTTTCTCAAGAGTTAGAAATGTATATGAATGAACTTGCAAGTTTAACATCTAAATTAAGTGTTAAAGTTATTAACGATTCAACAAGTGAAGATCGTCCATGCGTTCTTGTTAAAAAGAATGATGAATACGTTGGAACTGGTTTCCACGGTGTTCCTGGTGGACATGAATTCACATCATTTGTTTTAGGTTTATATAACGCATCTGGTCCAGGTCAAAGTATTGATCCAAATGATTTAAATGAAGTGAAAGCGTTCAATGAACGTTTAGATCTTAAAATCATTGTGTCTTTATCTTGTACAATGTGTCCTGATTTGGTTGTTGCGGCGCAAAGACTTGCGGTTGAAAATGAAAATATGACTGTTCATATTTATGATATTGCTCATTTCCCAGAATTAAAGGAAAAATACAATGTCATGTCAGTACCATGTATGGTTCTTAATGAAACAAAAGTCACATTTGGTAAGAAGAATATTCCTCAAATTATTGAGTGGATCAAAAAGTAGTATCAATGGGATAAACATTGTTTATTAAACTCATTGAGTAGATGATTATAAAGGGTAACGCTGTTATACAGACGTTGCCCTTTTTATATTGATGAGAATATGAAGTACAAAAAAACCAATCCAGAGAGTGAATTG
>CAMTOK010000030.1 GCA_947074115.1 uncultured Erysipelotrichaceae bacterium
TATCTTCTATTTCTTCAAGCTCTTCTTTGATCTTATGCTTGTCTTCTTTTTCTTTGTGTCTTTCTTCTTTTTCTTTTAAACGTTCTTCATGTCTTTCTTCTTTTTCTTTTAAACGTTCTTCTTTTTTCTCTTGTTTCTCTCTTAAACGTTTTTCTTTCTTTTCATGTTTAAGTTCTTCTTTAGTAAGAGGTATTTCAACAACCACTTGCTTTTTTTCTTGTCTTTTTTCAATCTCTTTATTTTCTTTTTCTTGTTTATTCAACAAGTATATATTCATAGATTTTTCGACTTCTTCTTTTTTGTTTTTATCTCCAATTTCTTTAAAGAAAGAAATAGTATTGCATTTATTACACCAAATAAAGTGGACACCAAGAACTTCCATATATTCGATCTCTTTATCATGATTACCGCATATACCACATCGATCTTGTATTTTTTCTGGTAAGATAACACTTCTCATGCTCATTAAATGACCTCCTCATGACATACGTCAGAAACATATAGAATAAATATGGACAAAAAAAGATTCATACATTCATGAATCTTTTATTTTCTCTTGTTATTTTCTTTTTTTGTTAAAGCTAAATTTCTAAGATCTTTAACCTCTTGAGGTTTTAACATTCTATAACCACCAGGTGTTAATCCTTTTAAATTAATAAATCCAACTTGAATACGATGTAATCTTTTAACTCTATGTCCCATAGATTCAAACATTTTCTTAACCTGTCTATTTTTACCTTCAACAAGTTTAATCATTAACATCGTTGTTTTGTGTTCAGTATCTTTTCCTGTCACTTTGATTTTACAAGGCATTGTTTTAGCACCTTCTAAATAAATCCCTTTTTCAAGTTTATGTAATGTTTCTCCAGTCACAAGTCCTGAAACAGTCACTTCATAAATCTTTTCTAAATGGGAAGAAGGATGCATCATTAAGTTTGCGAATTCACCATCGTTTGTCATCAATAAGACACCTGTTGTATCATAATCTAAACGACCAACTGGATAAATTCTTTCATCAACTTCTTTAAAATAATCAACGACAGTCTCTCTATTAAATTCATCATTCAATGTACAAATACAACTCTTAGGTTTATAGAATAAGTAATAAACTTTATTTTCCCCTTCTAATGCTTTCCCATCAATTGTAATTGTATCACCTTTTTTGACTTTTACGCCTAATTCATTAACGACTTCACCATTGACACTGACTCTCCCCGCACGAATTAAATCTTCTGCTTTACGTCTAGAAGTATATCCACTCGCAGCAATCACTTTTTGGAGTCTCTCCATAGTCTCACGTCCTTTCAGTACCATTATACTGAAATAAATGAATTATACAAATAAATTCATATAAATTATAATCGCAAAAACAAAACATAAGAAATCCATCGTTAATCCTATAGGAATAGCGTACTTTGTATTAGACATTTTAATTGATGAAAAATACAATGCAACAACATAAAGAGTTGTATCACTACCACTTTGAATGAGCGTTGATAATAAACTTAATGGATGATCAATTCCAAAGAATTCATAAATCGTATAAAGAAACGATAATGAAGCACTTCCACTCACTGGTCTTAAAATCCCTAATACCAAAATATCTACAGGTATCTTTAAGAATGTTAATATAGGTTGTAAAACATAAGATAAGATATCAACAAATCCACTACTTCTTAAAAATGATACAAAGATCATAAAAGTAAAGATTGTAATAAATAATGGTTTTATTAATGTAAGTGCTTCTTTAACGCCATCTTTATATAAATCAAATAATGGTGCCTTTTTAATCAATCCATCAACAAATACGAGTAAAAAGACAATGATAATTGCTCTATTCACGATGAATCACCCTTTGAATGATAAGACCGACAACTAAAATTGTAAATGATATGAGAATCATATATGGATAGAATTCATAAATATTCTCAGAACCTAAATTTTGTCTAACCATAATCAATGTTGATGGAAATAAGCAAACACCTGCTGTATTCATAATGACTAAGGTCAGCATTTCTCTTGATGGTTTACTATGATCAGGAGATATCTCATGCAATAGTGAAAAAGCGCGCAATCCACTCATGGTTGCGAGCGTTCCTAAACCTATTAAATTCGCAATTAAATTTGAAGATAAAGCTGTATAAACATCATTACGGTCTATAACTTTACCAAAGATCAATCTTAAGACAGGTTTAAAAATCAAAGAAAAGTACTGCATAAAACCAGTCTTTTCAATGATATTTAAAAATCCTCCCCATAAACAAGCAGCTAAAATTAATGTTAAAACCAATTCAAATACATTTTGTGGTGTTTGAAGCATGGCTTCAATCATTTCATTTTCTCTTCTCATAAAGAGTCCGCATATCAGGAAAACAATCATTCCTGCGCGCCATAATTTAGCCATTTAAAAACTCTCCAAACAAGATAAACCAATACCTAAAGATCACACTTAAACTCCCTTCACTTTGAAGTTCGTAAATTTGTTGATCTGAAACATACACATTTAATGTTCCATTTTCTTCTTTAACTTGTAGTTCTTGATCATCTCTTACAGAGTAAAAGATATCTTTATCAATTAAGAAAGAATGGCCATTATATTGATAAATTCCTTTAGATAAAACCAAGTTCTTTTGATATTTTTCAAAGCATTCTTCATATTTTGTTTCATGGAACTCAAAATCATTACCGCAATTTAAAGTAACAATAACTAATGAAATATCATCTTTAATGGCTCTTGTCACTAATGTTCTTTTTGCTTTTTTGGTAAAACCTGTTTTACCACCAACACAATATTCATATTCATTAAGCAATCTGTTTTTATTTTTCCAAGTCCCCCCACCATCTTCTCTTTTATAAGTTTTCGCACTTGCGATATCATTAAAGATTGGGTTTTGACTACAATAACTCATTAATAATGCCATATCATAAGCACTTGATTGATTTCCTGCATCTTCTTCATCTAATCCAGTTGCATTTGCAAAGACTGAATCATTCATACCAATTTCTCTCGCTTTTGCATTCATCATATCAACAAATGATGGTATATCGCCCGCAACAGAAACAGCAATGACATTTGCAGCATCATTACCACTACGAAGTAATAAACCATGTAACAAATCTCTCATTGAGATTGTATCGCCTATATGTATATAGACGCCACTTCCCCATGCCTGATTGACTTCTTCACCAATAACGAATTCATCTGTCAATTCTGTATTTTCTATCGCAACAATAGCTGTCATTATTTTTGAGATTGAAGCGACACTTTGGACATGATGTATATTAGATCCTTCTAATACATTCCCACTCATTGTATCCATTACAACATATGCTTTACCATAGAATGTCACGGCAGCACTCACCGGTGTCACACTACATATAAGCAACAACAAAACCAATAGTATTTTTTTCATATTATCACCTAAATCAATATATGTTCATTTCTCAATCTTATGTGAATTTTATCTAAATTCAATAAAAGAGATGAAAACTAGGGTTTCTATTGTCATCAATATGTTTAAAAAAACATATTTTAAATTAAGCATTACAAAAAGAAGAGAACTATATCACTTTCAATTTAATAAAAAAATGTTATAATAAAGACACAAGGAGGACTGTTATGCCATTAAAAGTAGATATCCAAACAAACATAAACGAACTTGATTTAACAATAGAATCATGTTCTGAAATTATAGAAATGCTTCAAGACACATATCAAAATTTAAGAAAAGAAATGTATGCTTATTTCTTAAGTATAAAATCATTATTCAAAGCACTTCTTCTCGCAGGAATACCATTATTTTTATTTGTCTTATCTAGGGATGACTTATTTGCATATATGATTCCTTTATCTATTGTTTTCTCAATGATTTTCTCAATTGTTAACGCTGAAATGATCACAACACAAACAAGAAGACAATTACTTGAACAAATTAAGCATTATCAACAAACAAAAGACAAGTTAATGAAGAGTTTATCAAAAGTTTAATTTAATTAAACTTTTTTTCAATTTTTATCATTTTCTTATTGTAAACGCTTACATTTATGTTATAATGATTCTATCGTAATAGAAGACTTGTCATCCTTTTGACAAAAATAAAACCTCCTCTTGAGTTACTCAAGAACTGTTAACCTACTACCTGATTGTTTTAGTCTTCTATTATACGAGAAATAATCCTTACCAACAAAGAGTACCTACCCCGTTAATCATCATGGATCTTTGTTGAAGAAAAAAGTCAGTCCATCCAACTGACTTTTTTATTTATATATGTGTATATCACATTTTTGATCTTTATAAATAGCGACCAAATACCCTGCTTGTACTTTTTCAACAACAGCGTATCTAAATAATAACTCTTCATTTAAATGATATCTTTCAGACAAATCACGAATGACATCTTTACGTTCGTTCACACTTAGCGTTGGTTCATACCAACGTTTTGGTTTCACCTTAAACAACATTAAGTAATCTTCCATTAAATAGTCATGGCATAAATCATCATTTAAATAGTGGTCAATATAACCAAACAGTTCATCCATTTGATAACCAATTGTTTTGAAATCATGAGCTTCATAATATTCACCTAATGATAAAAAGAATTGAAATGGTGAAGATATCTTTTTCATAATATGCGTCATTGTCTTTTTAAATCGCCCACTGTTCCAGTATTTCTCTAACATATCTTCAGCTAAATGAATTTTATGTAGTTCATTTGGTGTTAACCAATTGTTTTGAATCATTTCATAAGGTGGATTTTGATCATAAATATAACCATAATCATTATCTTCTTCTCTTAAACTCGTTCCTCTAAGTAACTTTAAGAAACCAAGTTGAAGTTCTTGAGGATATAATGTAAATACATCATCAAATGATTGTTTAAAACGGTCAAAGTTTTCATAAGGTAAACCTGCAATTAAATCTAAATGAAGTCCACATGTTTTTTGATCTTGTAATGCCAAAACAACTTCTTTTAATCTTTCAAAGTTTTGAATTCTTTTAACTGCTTCATTTGTTTTGTCATAAGTTGATTGAATCCCTATTTCTAAACGAATTAATCCTGGTGGTACCTTATTGAGTAAAGCATCTAATATTTGAGGTTGTAACACATCAGCATTGATTTCAAATTGAAATACCTGACCTTCTTTATGATTTAAAACAATATAATCAAGAATCATTAATGCATGTTTCACATTCGCATTAAAACTTCTGTCTAAGAACTTAATTGTCTTTGCGCCACTTTCTATAATCGCTTGAAGTTGATCTTTTAAATAGGCTTCACTAAAAAATCTCAATCCCTTCTCACGTGATGATAAACAGTATTGACACATAAAAGGGCACCCCCTACTCGATTCAAAATAGAGGATACGATGTTTCTTATCTTTTTCATCACACGCTAAGGTGTAAGGTGAATCAAGTTGTTCAATATATGACAAATCAACAGTTGCTATATGTTTATTAAGATCATCTTTATGATTCACACCAAGTATATGAGGAACATCTCCCTCTCTTATTGCTTGAATGAGTTTATAAAAGACAATTTCACCTTCTCCAGAAATAACATAATCAACATAGCCTGTATTTAAAAATGTTTCAACATCATAAGTCACTTCAGGTCCGCCATAAATAATCTTGATGTTTGCCTTTTCTTTTAATAATTGGGATATTTTTATAATACGATCTATGTTCCATATATAACAAGAAAAAGCAACAATCTCGACACCTTGATTTAAGATATGGTTAACAATATCTTCGTCTTTTTCTTTTATTGTATATTCATAGAATGAGACATCAGGATCATTTAAACAACTGACATATAGTAAACGTAATGAGAGTGATGTATGTATATATTTTGAATTTAAAGTTGTAATTAATGTTTTCATAGTACCTCCATAAAAAAGAATCTAGGATAACCTAGATTCTAGTTTTTCTTCAAATCAGGAAGAAGTCCTTCATTTAAGACATATTCTTCTAATGTCCAACTGTTTTCATAAATTTTTTGTGCAGCAGCTTTTCCTACATATCTAAAGTGCCAAGGTTCTTGAACAATACCTGTTGTTTCACTTGTTCCTTCGATAAATCTTAAAATATAACCATATTTATAAGCATTATCACGACACCATTTGAATTCTGCTGTATCTCCAAAGACCATTCTTTCTCCATCAAGAACGCTTTGAGAAGTTAAATCAATACCTAAACCAGTTTGATGTTCACTTTCACCTGGGTTTGCTACATGTTCTCTTGCATAAATACCACCCCAGCGGTCTTCGTATTGTTTATAGATAGCAGCCTGAGCAGCATAAGAACGATAAGCACTATTTAAGACTAAGTTATAACCTAGAACTTTTGCATCAGCAGCCATTTGTTCTAAAGCTTCTGCAGCTTCTTTTCTTAAATATTTATCATCATCGTCATCCGCAAATGGAATGTTTGGATGAACCAAATCAGTTGGTTCATAATCAGATGGTAATCCGAATCCTCTTTTTACTAAAGCTAAGATATTTTCAGGATCTAATATCGTATAGCTAACACTTGCTGTATTTGACGAAATAATAAATGGATATGTTGTAATAAGTACAGTGTAATTGTAATTGTTATACTGTGGGTAAGCGCTCATATAAGCTTCCATATCTGTAAATGCAAAACCTTTTACATTCATATAAGGTTCCATTTGAGCATAAGTATATCCCTTTTCAGCAACATACTTAAAATCTTTAGCGACACCTGTTTCTAACATCTTCCAAATTTGGTCATCACTGTAACCTTTAGCAGTTAATGTTTCAATTGATTCATCAAATACTTCATCAATAATTGATGCAACTTCACTAAATTCTAAATCACTATGTAATTCATAATATCTTTGATACTCATCATAATATGATGTACGTGTACTGACATTGATCCAGTCTAAAATGTTTTCCATTTTATCGTGTGATAATATTTCTTTACGATCGGCCTTTTCTAACTTTAACACAACAGCTTGTTGTTCAAAAGAATACCCTTTAATCATCATACGAATTCTTGGAAAATTCATCCAAACTAACGCAGCAATTACAAGTACAACGACTATAGAAATAATGATTGCGATATTGTTTTTATTTCCTTTGTTTCCACTATTTAGTGAATACTGATTTCCTCTTGAATTGTTCATAAATCTCCTCTTTTCTTCCTATATTATTTATAACATACCTCTCCCTATAATTCCACAAAATACACGAAAAAAACATATTTGTTTTTTATTGATTTCTACTCTCAACTTGCATTGTTTCTTAATTTATGGTATTTTAAATGAAGTAAAAGGAGGTTGCATTATGCATTTTGTTATTTGTGTTTTTATTTCATTAGTATGTTTGGTATCAACAATCCTATTCAGAGATGTTTTCCATAAATTCGTTAAAATTGTATTAGGCGTTATTGGATCATACACTGCTGGATATGCATTAGCTATTCTTATTAGAAAGGTTGCTGAATGGACAGGTGCATTTGCACAACCAAAATTATTCATGACAGTTTGGATTTGTTTTGCGGTTGTTTTAGTCGCAACAATCATTACATCATTAGTACAAAAGAAAAAGGCATAAGCCTTTTTTATTTTACCCAAAATTAACACAAATCAGTCTCTTCTTAACACAGTTTTTTCTATAATAGTAGTAGGAGGGTGATCAATATGAAAACATATCAAACAAATGAAAAATGTTCTTATGCTTTATTATTTGGAGTTATTGCCTTATTTGGTTGTTTTATGAGTATTCTTAACTTAATTCCTTTGATCATTGGTTATCAACTCATTCAACTCGCTAAAGCTGAACAATCTGATCTTGCCCATATATCTAAAATAGAAGCGCTCTTATATCTCAGCGCCTTGTTTACGCTTTGTTTCACCGTCCTCTATTTATCAATATAAAAACATTTCATTATGAAATGTTTTTTCTATTTACTATTCTCTTTTCCCACATGCCCTTTTTAAAGATAATCCATAAGAGGATAAATCTCATAACATTGTCTGCAACCATAAATAGCCACACTTGAAAGAGTGTTCCTTGAAGGACAAAGACAATGATTGCAGTTCCTAGAATTCTTATTCCCCACATTGTGAGAGTTGAAATAACAAACGGTGCTTTTGTTTCACCAAGACCATTAAATGTTCCCTCAATAATAATTAAACATCCATAAATTGGTTCAGATAATGCCACTAACCTTAATACAGTTGCCCCTATTGTGATGACATTATGATCTGGTGTAAAGAAACTCATTAATTCTTTAGCAAAGATAAATAACAATACAGATCCTATAGTCATAATGAAAACAGCGATTTTAGTAATCAAACGATTGATCAATTTGACTTTCTCTACATCTTTTTCTCCAGATGCAAAACCACTGAGTGTGGCACAGGCACTCTGAAATCCATATCCAGGTATGTAGAAAGCCTGTTCTGCTTGTATCGCAATCGTATGTGCTGCCAAAGGTATGACACCCAAACGTGAGATAAACGATGTAAATGTCATATGACCTAGGCAAATCACACCGCGTTCTAATGCAACAGGGATCCCAACACGTAAACATTCTTTCATTTCTTTATGAGCATAATGAATGCCCGTTTCTTTAAAACAAAATAAGGGATGTCGTAAATAAATAATAAGTAATGCGAGTCCTCCTACACTATAGGAAAGTGCTGTTCCAATCGCTGCACCATTAATACCAAGACCAAAACCAAATATCGTCATTGAACCTATTTGACGAGTTGGATATATTAATAGAACATTTAATATAATATTGAGTATATTCATACCAATTTGTATCACCATTGGTGTTTTCATATCACCTACTCCTCTAAGCGTTGATGACAAAACACATAAAACACTTCTAAAAATCATTGGTAAACTAATAATAATAAAGTACTCAGTTGAAATACGCCACAAACTTTCATCAGCACCAAAGAATCTAGGAATATAGGGTGCAAATAATAACGCAACAATTGTGAAAACAATACCACAAGCTGCCGTAATAAACAAAGCTTGTTGTCCAACTTTCTTAACTTTTTCATCGTTCTTAGCACCAACTGATTGTGAGATCACGGCCAATGTCCCAACACCAAACGCAACGCATACGCTACCAATAAACCAGTTCACACTGCTTGTTAAGCCAACTGCTGCTGAGGCGAGTGCACCTAATGATCCTACCATTGCAGTATCTACATAAGAGACAACGACGCCCATGGCCTCTTGGACAATGGCTGGCCAAGCTAATTTAAATATATTTTTATGAGTCATTGTGTCCATGTCTCTCTCCTTATACTTTCATTATTATACAAGATGTTTTTTCCTTTGAATAGAAAAAAGTAGAGTTTCCTCTACTTAATTAATTCATCAATAATATCAATCATTTCTTCTATTCTTTGTTCTCTCACATCACTGTCAATCGCATCGATCACACAGTGCTTTAAGTGAGCAGCAAGAACTTCTTTATTGGCTCTTTTTAATACTGCTTGTGCAGACATAATTTGATGAGCAATACTCACACAGTATCGATCATCTTCTACCATTTTTAAAATACCTTCTATTTGACCTTTTGCAGTATTTAATAATCGGTTTACTTGTTTCTTATCAGCTTGCATGTTCAATCCCTACCACTTTATATCCAGCTTCACTCACAGCGTTAGTAAAGATTTCATCATTTAATGGTGATACAGTTGTCACCATAGCTTCATGCTTATCTAAATCAACTTCTACACTTTCTACTGGTAATGCTTCTAATGCTTTTTTAACATGCTTAACACAGTTTTGACACATCATTCCTTCAATTTTTAAAATAACCATTTCTTTTTTCTCCTTTATTTCTTTTGTTTGTTTTGATTTAAATAACTTTAATCTAAGAGCATTGCTGACAACAAAGACTGAACTTAAACTCATTGCTGCTGCACCAAACATTGGGTCAAGTAACAGACCAAAATGAGGATAAAATAATCCTGTCGCTATTGGGATTCCAATAACATTATATATAAATGCCCAGAATAAGTTTTCCTTAATATTCTTCATAACAGCTTTAGACAATTCAATCGCTGTTATAACATCATTTAAATCATTTTTCATAAGAACGATATCAGCTGAATCCATCGCAATATCAACACCCGATGTCATCGCTATACCAATATCCGCTCTCATTAAGGCAGGGGCATCATTAATACCATCTCCTACCATAATAACTCTATGACCTTGTTCTTGTAAATCACGTATATGTTTTTCTTTATCCTGAGGTAATACCTCAGCAATTGTTTCAATATTTAATTGTTGACCAATTGACTGTGCAGTTAAAGCATTGTCTCCTGTTAACATATATATAGTTAAATTTAAGTCCCTAAACGCCTCAATTGCTTGTTGTGTTGATTCTTTTAAAACATCACTCACAACAACCATACCGATAAATTGACCATCATAAGCATAATATAAAGGCGTTTTACCGAGTGATGCAATACGATTAGATAAATCAATAACTTCATCTAATGAAACACCAAACTGTTCCATCATCTTTTTATTTCCAGATAGGATGACATTATTATTAACAATACCTTTTAATCCTTGCCCTGGAATCATTTCAAATTCATGAATATCAAACTTTGAGATTTGTTTTTGATTTAAATCTTCAACAATCGCTTTAGCGATTGGATGATCTGATAAGGCTTCAATACTATGAACAACTTTTAAGAATTCTGTTTCATCTATATGAAACGAATGCACTTCAACAACCTGTGGTTTCCCAATAGTCATTGTCCCTGTCTTATCTAAAACAATCGTATCTGCTTTTGATAAGTATTCTAAGTTTTCTGCAGACTTAATTAAGATCCCAAGTTGTGCTCCACGCCCTGTTCCAACCATAATCGCTGTAGGTGTCGCCAAACCAAGTGCACATGGACAAGAAATAACCAACACAGCAATTGCGCAAGATAAGGCAAAATGGAATGATTCTCCAAGGAATAGCCATGCAACAAAAGTGACAATTGCGATCGCTATGACGATTGGGACAAAGTATCCACTAATAATATCTGCAAGTTTGGCAATTGGTGCTTTTGAAGATGCTGCATCTTCAACCAATTGAATAATCTTAGATAATGTTGTTTCCTGGTTGAGATGAGTGACTTCAACTTCAATATAGCCACCACTGTTCATTGTTGCACCTATAACAGCGTCACCTTCACCTTTTGTTACTGGTAAACTTTCACCAGTGATCATCGATTCATCAATAGCACTCATACCTTTAACAATAACACCATCAACAGGGATACTGTTTCCTGGTTTGACAACCGCAATATCACCAATAACAACATCTTCTAAAGCAACTTCAACAACTTCCCCATGTCTTTTTACCAAAGCAGTTGATGGTAAAAGTGCCATAAGTTTTTCTATTGCTTCTGTGGTTTTCTTTTTAGAACGTGACTCTAAATACTTACCAAAAGAAATAAGCGTTAAAATCATCCCAGCAGATTCAAAATACAATTGCATCATATAATGATGGACTAAAGACATATCTCCTCGTCCTACATAGTATGCCATTAAAAACAATGCATAACTGCTATATAGAAATGCTGCAGCTGAACCCATCGCTATTAATGAATCCATATTTGGTGTTTTATTAAATAAAGATTTAAATCCATTAACAAAATAATGTCTATTTAATATTAGAATAGGGATTGTTAATGAGAATTGAATTAATGCCATTAACATCATATTCTCGCTTCCCGATAAGAAAGAAGGGAGTGGCCAATTCATCATATGACCCATAGCTATATAAAAGAGTGGAATTAAAAATATAAAGGAATAAATGACCTTTCTTTTATTTTCGTCAGATTCATCTTGAACCTGCACCACTTCGTTTTCACTAACGACATGATATCCCGCATGATCGACAGCCTGTGATATCGAATCAATTGATGTTTGATTTTCATCAAACTCGACAGTCATGACTTCACCTAGCAAATTCACCTGCACATCAGAAACTCCATCTACTTGTGAGACAGCTTTTTCAACATGAGCAACACATGAGCTACAAGTCATTCCTGTTACTTTCATTTTCTTTTTCATAATTACCTCCTACACCCCCTGTGGGGGGTATGCAGTTATTATACATCTTTTATTTTATTTGTCAAAGCATATACCCTAGTATCCCCTTAGGTTTTATTTATAAACGAAAAAAGTAATCCTAAGATTACTTTCGTTTGTGTAGTTCTAGTACATCGCTTCGACGTGCAGTCACATCATTATGATCTTTTAAAATTGCATCATAAGCATACAGTTGCGTCATACACATGACAACATGATGATCTAAATGAGCTTTTTCTAATACATCTTGATCAAACTCTATAAGCAGTTCACCACGTTTAACACTGTCGCCTGTAATACGATGAGCATGAAATCCTTCTCCATTCACTTCTACTGAATCAGTCCCAATCTGTATAAAACATTCGTTTCTATGATCATCAACTATACAAAATGCATGTTTTGTTGGAAACATCATTTTAATATAACCATCCATTGGACTATACACTTTATTATCTATTGCATCAATCGCAATACCTGGTCCCATTAAAGTAAAGAAATCATATTTTAAGTCTGTGAGTGGTATTGTTTTTCCACTGCTACACGCTTTTATTTTTATTTTATTATTAATATGTCACAACTCCCCTCATGCCTTATACTATATATATGCATGAGTTAACACTTTGACTATGCGATTTCAATACTTTTATGAAATCAATTCAATTTGTGTTTTCATAATAAAGTCATGTGGTAATTCTTCATTTATATCTCTTTTTACAATTAAACAAATAAATATAAAGTAAAAAAGATTAAAACAAAAGAAAAGTGGAGCAAAGGTCATTTTTAATACGCATTCTCTAAGGAAACTTTGTACATAAGTTCTGGGTTTGTTATTTTTATTAACAACCTTCACTTTCGTTATCTTCATTCCAATCGTTTGTCCTTTGAGTGTAGTTGGTATATATGATGTCAAAAGCAACACAGTTACCAAGCAACATAACAACATAATAATACCTTCCTTATAAGTATTCTCTGATAAAAAGAAAACTTCACTGCAAAACAAATATAGACCTGTTACTCCAATAAAGATTAAATAATCAATCCCATAAGCCAATACCTTTCTTATAAACAGATTCATTGTCTTCCTCCTACTTTAAAATATCAACTGTTTGTTTATGTGTTCTTTCCTTATTATCACTGTTTTGTCCACTATGCATAAAACTGTTATATAAAATATCAATAATAATTAATAATGGATATTGCGGTGAGATACTACTCCCTTCATCTAACCTTTCAAATGAGGGAATCACAATTTTTTCATGAATATATGGATAATCATTTTCTGATGAAGTGATCAATAGTGTCTGTGCACCTTTCATCGATGCTTGTTCTAACGAAAATAAGATATCTTCTTTAGTTCCACTAATCGATAACCCTATCATTAATGATTTTTCATTTTGTAAAACAGCTTGAATCCTCATTTCATCAGATTGATCAACAGCATCCATTAAAACACCAAGTCTCATAAATCGGTGTCTAAATTCTTTTGCTGCAAATCCAGAGCTCCCAATACCTATGACAACAACATAGGATGCATCATTAATCATTTGTATGATTCGATCAATTTGTTCGTTATCTATGTAGTGAACAAATTGGGAAAGCAAACATTCATAACTATTTAACACTTGTTGTGTTAAATAAGAGACATCTTGTTGCTTCAATAGGAAATGCGATTCATAGCTAAAGACAAATTCTCTATATCCCTTATAGCCACACTTTTTAGCAAAGCGGGATAGAGATGCCTCTGAAACAAAGAGTTTATCTGTTATCATTTTAGATGAGAAATCAACTTTTTCATGTTCATTAATAAAATAATCTGCAATTATTTTTTCAACATGCGTTAATTTATGATAATTGTTTAATATTTTAGTCAGCGTTTTATTTTGATACATAATGATATCACCTCTCTAACACATTATATTAAAGAGGTGATATTTTACTTTAAAAAATAGACTCTAAATTAATCATCAATACCTAATATTTCTACAATTTCATTTTTATATAATATAGCTTTAGCGCCATAAATTGCTTGAATACCACCTTTAACTTCCAAGACAGCTGTCGCACCCAATTTCTTTAATACATCATGATCTACTAAAGATGAGTCAACTATAGAAACTCTAAGTCTAGTAATACAAGCATCAACATCTTCGATATTTTCAGCACCACCGAGTGCTTCAATAATAACATAAGCATCTTCTTTTAATGTTGATTTTGATTCTATACGAATTTCTTCACCCTCTTCTTCTCCGCGTCCAGGAGTCATAATATTAAATTTGCTTATTGCAAATCTAAAGATAACATAGTAGAGACAAGCCCAAATGATACCAAATGGTATTTGTAACATCCAATTTGTTTTGGCATGCCCTTGTAGGATCCCAAAGAGTGTAAAATCAATGACTCCACCTGAGAATGTATTCCCAATAGAGATATTGAGAATATCAGCTATAAAGAATGAGACCCCATCTAAAAAGGCATGGACAACATATAAAGCGGGAGAAACAAATAGGAACATAAATTCTATCGGTTCAGTAATACCAGTTATAAATGAAGTGAGAGCAACACCCAAGAAAATACCTAAGTATTTTTTCTTATCAGTTGCAGTTACTGAATGATACATCGCAAGACATGCTGCTGGTAATCCAAACATCATTGTTGAGAAACGACCAGCAAAGAAACGTGTACCTTCAGTAAAAAGACCAACATGGTTAGGATCTGCCAATTGAGCAAAGAATATATTTTGAGCTCCAACCACTTGGATGCCATTTACAACTTCAACACCACCTAATTCTGTATACCAGAACATTGGATAAATCATATGGTGTAATCCAACAGCACCGCAAAGACGCATTAGGAATCCATATAAGAATGTTCCAAAGGCACCTGCTGATGAAATGAGTTCACCTGTTGATACTAATAAATTTTGTAAAGGTGGCCAGATAACGAAGAATCCTGCACCAATAAAAATAGCAGCAAATGATGTGACAATAGGAACGAAGCGTGAACCACCAAAGAATCCTAAGATTTGTGGTAATTGAATATTGAAATATTTATTATGAAGATAAACAGCGACGAACCCCATGACAAGTGCACCTATAACACCTGTATCAATCGAGTTCCCACCAGGGTTAAATATTCCTAACATAGAATTAATTGAAGCATTCATAACTAAGAAACCAACCACACCTGCTAAAGCAGCTGTCCCCTTATCTTTCTTAGCCAACCCTACACATAATCCTATACATAAGAGTAAAGATAGGTTTCCAAATATAATGCTACCTGCATCTGACATAATCTTAAATACAGCTTGTAAAAATGGTACATCTAACATCGGATAGGCTGCGATAGTCGCTCCACTTGAGAAAGCTCCCCCTATCCCTAGTAAGAGACCAGCAGCGGGTAAAATAGCAATTGGAAGCATAAATGCTTTCCCTATTTTTTGAAGATATTTAAACAAATTCATTCTCTCCTTTCGAACTTAATGCATTGACAAAACGTGCTGTAATTTGTTGTGGACGCGTTATTGCACCTCCAACAACTGCACTAAAAACTCCACTAATGCTAAATACATCTTTTAGATCTTGAGGGGTATTAATCTTGCCTTCTACAATAATAGGCACTTTCAATTCAGCAACAATACGTTTAATTAAACCAAAGTCTGGACCATCAATCTGTGTTGAATAAGGTGTATAACCACAAAGCGTTGTTGAAACAATATCAAATCCTAATGCTTCCGCATTGACACACTCCTCAAATGTTGAACAATCCGCCATAGCGTAACGATGACCTTCATGAATCAAATCAACCAAAGCTTTCAAATCCTCATTATTTGGTCTTTGTCTTAAAGTTGCATCAACAGCTATAATTTCACATTTCGTTGATAAAAGGTCATAAACTTCTTTTCGTGTTGGGGTAATAAATACATCACTGTCTGGATACCACCTTTTGACTATTCCAATCACAGGCAAATCACAAGTTTCCATGATAGCATTTATATCTTTAACAGATTGTGCTCGAATTCCCTTAGCACCCCCTTGCTTAGCAGCGATAGCCATACGAGACATGATAAAACTTGAATGAAGTGGTTCATCCTCTAAAGCTTGACATGAAACTATTAAATTCCCTTTTAACTCATCTAACAAACATCTTCACCTTCTTTTCTTTAATATAAATACTGGTTCACCAATCTTTTCAATACTTTCTTTTTCCTTCACGACTACTGAATATTGATCAACATGAGTAAGACATAAAATCACAGTATCACTGTATCCATGTTCCCTGATCTTTCTTTGATCAAATGTCAACAGTACATCACCAATATTGACCTCACTCCCAACATCACAATAAAGATTAAATCCCTCCCCTGCTAAATGAACTGTATCTATTCCGACATGAATAAGAACCTCTATACCAACATGACTTCTTAGCATAATGGCATGTTGAGTTTCAAATACAACTGTAACAATACCTTTTATAGGGCTATAAATTTTCCCATCAATTGATGATATACAATATGATGGTCCCATCATTTCTTCTCTGAATATAACATCCTCTATTTCATTTAATAAAACTCTCCTACCTATAGCACAACTACATACACTGTATCTAAACATATAACCCTCCTTATTCATTTAGCAACTTACTAATACATATGCTGTTCTATCAAGTTAACAACCAGTTCACAATCACTAGGAAGGTCTTTCAAATCATAAAGAAATACAAAGGTATTCATACCAAATCCTGAAAGTACTTTCTAAATAAAAAAAGCCCCATAGGGGCTTAACAGAATTCTCCATAGATTGCTTTAATAGCTTGTTCAAAATAACAGTTACGAACACCAATAATAATGTTTAACTCACTTGAACCTTGATCAATCATTTTTATATTTATATTTTCTTTAGCTAATGCATTAAATACTCTTGCAGCAGTCCCACGACTTGCTTTCATTCCTCTACCAACAACAGCGATTAATGATAAATCAGACTCTAATTCAATAGAATCAGGTTGTACTGCTCTATGAATACCAGCTAAGATATCTTGTTCTTTATCAATAAAGTCATGAGTATTAACAACAATAGTCATTGTATCAATACCTGAAGGCATATGTTCAAAAGAAATATGATGTTCTTCAAATACTTGTAACACTTTTCTACCAAATCCAACTTCAGAGTTCATCATGTCTTTTTCAATCATTACAGTCGCAAATCCTTGTCTACCTGCAATTCCTGTAATGACATGTGATGGTTTATGACATGTACTCTCAACAATTAATGTTCCTGGATCTAATGGTTTATTTGTATTCTTAATATTAATTGGGATACCTTCATTTCTTACAGGGAAAACAGAGTTTTCATGTAAAACAGAAGCGCCCATATAAGATAACTCTCTTAATTCTTTATATGTGATTGTTTCAATCACATCTGGATTATCAACAATACGTGGATCCGCCATTAAGAACCCTGAAACATCTGTCCAGTTTTCATAAACATCCACTTTACCATTTTTCGCTACAATTGATCCTGTTACATCAGAACCACCTCTAGAGAAAGCTTTAATCGTTTGACTTCCATCATTTAATGAACCATAAAACCCTGGAATGACTGCACATTCAACTTCTTTTAAACGTTGAGATAATACAGGATCAGTTTTTTCTATATCATAGTTACCATGTTCGTCAATAAAGATAACCTCTGCAGCATCAATAAATTCAAAACCTAAATATGAAGCAAGCAGTTTCCCATTTAAATACTCACCGCGGCTTGCTGCATAATCAATACCAATCTTTTTACTAAATGATTCTTTCATTTCTTTATAATCTTCTTCTAAAGAAATCGTTAATGACAATCCTTCAATAATATCTTGATATCTTTCTTCTATTAAATCAAAGACTTTTAACATCTCTTTATCATTCTTAGCATTGTAAGCTTGATATAATAAATCAGTCACTTTTGTATCATCAGAGAATCTTTTCCCTGGTGCACTCGGAACAACATATCGTCTGTCTTGATCCGCTTTAATAATCTCATACACCTTTTTAAATTGAGTTGCATCAGCAAGTGATGATCCCCCAAACTTAACAACTTTACTCATAAAACTTCCCCCTTATTTCATTATTAATAAGAATACATGATTCACACACATTTATCAATATCTTCCTTTTATATTTTTGTAAAAAATATAAAATATTGTCCATATTTACGATTTAATATAAAAATATATGAAATATGATATTATATGCTTTGTATCGTCATAATTTTGAATACACAACATAAATATAACATTTTTTTCATGTGGTTCTCTTGACATAAGAGCGTGATTTGGTTAAAATTTCAGTATTACCAATATATATAAAGAGGTCAAAATATGGAAAACAAAATAGCAATCGTTACAGACACAAACAGTGGTTTTACTCCAGAGGAAACATCTACAACAGAAGTTCATGTCATTCCAATGCCCTTCTCTATTGATGGAGAAGAATATTTAGAAGGCGTTGATCTGACTCAAGAAACATTCTATGAAAAATTAGATAGTGATGCTGATATTAAAACATCAATGCCTTCACTTGCATTAATACAAGAGAAGTGGGATATGTTATTAACTGATCATGATTATGTTCTATATTTTCCTATGTCTAGTGAATTAAGTGGAGCCTATCAAGCAGCGTGCATGTTAGCTGAAGACTATAACGGGAAAGTAACAGTGATTGATACAAGACGTGTTTCTGTTCCACAAAAACAGTTTGTATTAGATGCACAGAGATTAGCCAAAGAAGGAAGAGATGTTCAAGACATCATTAAAACAATGAATGATACTGCATTTGATTCAATTATTTTTATTGCTTTAGATACACTTCATCACTTAAAAAAAGGTGGACGTATTACACCAACAGTCGCTACTATTGGTGAATTATTAAGAATTAAACCAATTATGAGATTCCAAGGGACAAAGCTTGATTTATTTAAAACTGCGAGAACAATGAAAAAAGCAAAATCAATTATGTTAGAAGCGATTGAAGATGAAATTAAAAACACTTTAAAATGTGATATTGAAGATGTTAACTTCCAAATTGCATATTCTAGTCTAGATGATAAAAATGCTCTTTCATTAAAAGAGGAACTTCAAGCAATCTATCCTCATAATAGTATTCATGTTGAACCATTAACATTAAGTTTATCATGCCATATCGGCCCTCGTGCTGTCGGTATCGCTTGTACGAAAAACGTAAAATAAAAAGAAGACTCACTATGAAGTGAGTCTTTTCTTATGAAGTCATAAATTTAAATATATCTATAAATGTCCCATTGGTTG
>CAMTOK010000031.1 GCA_947074115.1 uncultured Erysipelotrichaceae bacterium
GCTTACAACTATGCATTAACTATCAAAATGAATACTCTATAATGTGGATGTTTTTCACCTTTTTTATAAAACTAGATTTTCATGGGAGATATCATATATTGTTAATCATAATAAACATTTAAAGTGATATAAATAAAAAATATAAAATAAATGATTATTTACCCATGTCCATCTATTACTATTGTTGGACCTTTTTATTATATAAAGAAAGGAGATAAAAAATGAATATAAAAAATAATATATTTACAACTTTATTAAATACAAATACAGAAGACAATATTGAACTATCAAATAGTAATTTAGAAATACAACCTCTGAATGATATTGTTGGAAACTCAGAGTATATAAAACTCTCATTATATGTGGACGATGATGTTGTAGAGTATAAAACAGGGAATGAAATACAGGTTTTCACTGGGGTTAAAGTATCCGGGTCAGCAATATTATTTAGTGGTGGAGTTATAAATGTAACAATACCAAAAGAGTTTCTTGATACAACTTATAATAGTGGTAAGGGAGTAAAGGCTTCATCTGGAGACCTTTTGTTAGAAGACCCAATTATTACGAGTGATGCAACTAACTATTATATACAATATGTTCTTGCTGATTTAAGATCCGGGTTTCAATTTGATTTACCATTTAGTATTAAAACTGTCAATTTATCGACTAAAAATAAATCTACGATATTTATAAATGCTGAATTATTGAATGCAGAAGGTACAATAGAGGATGCACTTAACCTCACATTAGTCAATATTGCAGAAGATAAATATGTTGCTTATTCATCTAGTCGTTCAGTTACTGAATCATTCCTTAGAGAAGGGACACCCTCAAATACTTCATCACTAGAAAGTGAACTAGATGTTGTCTATGGTCAATTTTATTATCATCATACCTATACGACTGAACAACTGGGGACGTTTAAGGCTATTTCTGTGAAAATTGATGTTAAACTTGATTCACATTCACTCTTTAGTTATAGCTATCATACAAGTAATAGTTCGTGGACCTATGACGAGGTGGCGCATACTTTGACAAAAACAAAGGTTATCTCTACTTACTCCATAGGTAGTAATATTTACGAGTATATTTATCTAAAGATGGCAGATATACCTTATGGTTCTTATTATAATGCCTATACAGCTACTGTGACTACTTTGGATAATGATGGTCATATTATCGCTGATACAACGAGTGCAGAAACAACATCTAGAATAAGTATCGCAAGAAAAATACAAAAGGATCCTACTTATACCTACAGTTTTTCGGGCTATAAATATATTGAGACGTCATATTATCAATACTATAAATCTAATAAGGATTACATTACGTATTGGAGGACAAGATTAACAAATGACTCAAAATGGTATGATATACCAGAAGGCGCTGATCCAAAAGACTACCCAGACCGTGTCTCATATGTTAGGTATGTAAGTGAGTATAGTTTAAACAGTCATTTATATTACTATAGTGTAAAAATTAATGCTGCATCTTCTACTATTGTCAATAAGGAACAATTATCGACCAATATCTTGTATGGATATAATGTAGCGGGAACTAAATTTGAAATCACAAGAAATATTTCTATAAATACAACCTATATCATACCTGAAGATAATCACTTAGATCCTACGACAGTTTATAGAAAACTAGACCTTGAATTTCCAACCCCAATTGAAATAGATCAAGCAAAAAATATATATTTTCAATTTGGTACAAAGGTATTTGAACATGATTACGATGTTGCAGCAAATGAAACAAAAACATGGTTCCTTGGAGGGACGAATGAATTATTAAATGTATACTTATATAATTACTTCAGGCCATATTACTCTCAGACATCGACAGGAACGGTGTATACAGGATATTCTGATTATAGCACTCTTTATCTTTATGCAGGATCAAATGTAAAGATATCATCGAGTGTTTCATCAACGTATCTTTTTATAGATGAATATGCAAAAATAAGTTTTTCATCTACTTTTACAGGTTATCAATTAAAGGATGATGAAGGATATTATGATATTGCTGATGGAGAATACGTTGTTTTCATTCCTAATGGTTGGACCTATGTTAACACGGATGATCATCCATCTTTTATAACATTTATTAATACTTCGGGTATAACAAATACGTTAAGAATGTACCCTTCGATTAAGTATGATTACAGGGGATCAGGGAAACGAGCTCTGATTTACGATTTATCAGATATCCCAAGAAAGACGGTTTCAGCAATCAGCGTTACTCAAGAAATACAGGCAAATTCAAGTACCCCAAAGGGGACACATACCGTTCAAGGTTGGTTATCTTATACAAATAATAGAAAATTTTTGGTAGAACCTAATAGCACGACTAGCGCAAAGGATGAGTATGATTTAAATGATAATGGTAGTGTTGAAGACTATCTCCCAAGATCAAATCTTGAATTAACATTTTCACCACCAAGAGAAGTTATCGGTGTTAAACTTGCAGGTCCAACTGTTGAAACATTACAACCAACATCATCTAGTTATTTAGACCTAGGTGACGAGTTCTATTATGGTCTTCAAATCGTTAATATGCAAAAAGGATCTGTCATTCATACTCTTTCGTTAATTGATATTTTGCCATTCCCAGGCGATTTAACAATTATGCCAAATGAGGAAGGAGAATATGGGGAACGTGGAACTGATTTTCCTGTCAGTATAATTGGTCCAGTACTCTTTAATAATAATGGAACACTTGAAGATCCTACACCTCATGGTTATGAAATTTTATATTGTATTGAAGATGTTGAAAATGGAAACTTTCAAGCGAATTTAGCAAAGACTTTCTCAAAAACAGTTCCGGGTAATGATTATACAAAGGTAACAATGTTTAAAGTTAATCTTATTACTGGATTTACTATTGATGTTGATGTTGTTCATACGTTTGTTGTTAAGGCAAAGATTCCTTTAGATACAACTATAGAAAGTGAATCCATAGCGTATAACAGTTATGCTTTTGCATCAAGTAATACTGTATCGACTGTCTTTACTCCATCTGAGTATATTGAAGTTTTATCCGTTCAAACTCCAGTTACAAGGTATACAGTTCACGGAACAATCTATAGAGATATCAACTATAATGGGATATATAATATAGGTGAAACACCGTATGAAAATATAAATGTCAGTCTTTATAAAGATAAGGTTTTATTTGAAGAAGCCATTACCGATGAAAATGGATATTATAGTTTTGATCTTATTGAAAGAGGCAATTATCAAGTTAAATTAGGAACGTTACCAACTGGGAAACTCTTCCGGAATCCTGCGTATGATTATTCAGGCGTATTTCCTGTTATAAGTACTTCAACTCAAAAGCATATTGTTGATGGTAAGACGGTAGAAAGTGATGTTGATATTTCTGGACAAAGCGTTGAATTTGAACTCAGTCCGGCGCGTATCATTGTCATTGTTGACGCAGCTGCAGTCGATCCTCTTACAAGTTTTCATGTCAATAAGAGTTGGGTAGGTGATTATTCTAGCTTTAATGCAGTTATAGTTCAATTACACGCTCTTGAACAAACGAAGTCATTTAATCTTTTGAGAACTAATGATTGGAAAGTTGAATGTGAAGATTTAAGAACTATTGATTTAGAAGAAGCAGAAGTGACCTATACACTGACAGAAAAACCAACTGATCGTATCACTGCCTATGTCTCTAGAACAGGAGATGTATACTCTGTTAGAAATGTTGTTGATGAAAAGATTGATATAGAAATCACTAAAGAATGGGATGGTGATCCTTCTGATAATGTCGTTTACAATTTACTTGCTAATGGAGTAACTGTTGCAACGGAAACAGCGACTAAAACAACAAATTGGTGCTATACGTTTAAGGACTTCCCAAGGTATGATAATAACGATGTTCGCATCACTTATACAATAACTGAAGTTGCTATGCTTGGATATATAACAACAATAACAGGTAATATGGATAATGGATTTGTTGTTAAAAATAGTGCTGATATGACTAAATCAGTTAGTGTGAAAAAAGAGTGGGTAACTGATAAAGCGGATTCAATTACTGTTAACTTACTTTCAAATGGAGAGAAAGTTAAAGAACAAATCCTAAATGATAGCAACAATTGGGCTACGACTTTTACAGGTCTTCAAGTGTATAAGAATGGTGAAAAAATTATATACACGGTCACTGAAACTATCATACCTGGATTTATTGAAGAAATCACAGGAGATATGGATGTTGGCTTTGTTATAAAGAATAGCGTTGATATGACAAAACAAGTTGCAGTAAGAAAAGAGTGGGTAGGTGAAAAAGCGACTCAAGTTACTGTATATCTTCATGCTGATGATGTTCAAATTAGAAGTGAAATATTAAATGAAGCCAACAATTGGTCAACTATTTTTACTGGTTTACAAGCTTATAAACAAGGTCAAAAAATTATTTATACAGTGAGTGAATCTATTATCGTTGGTTATATAGAAGAAATTACAGGAGATATGGATACAGGATTTGTCATTAAAAATACAATTGATACAAGTCGTGAAGTATCTGTGACAAAAGTTTGGATTGGAGAAGCTGCTAGTCAAGTGATTGTACATTTATATGCAGATGGCACACAGGTTAGAGAACAAACACTTACTAAAGAGACGGGCTGGAGTGTGATCTTCTCGAATCTCCAGGTCTATACACAGGGACGAAAAATTGTGTATACAGTATCTGAAACAGTAGTCGAGGGCTATTTTATAAATATCACAGGAGATATGGACGCTGGCTTTGTTATAACAAACACACTTGATATGAGTGAAGAAGTGAGTGTTTCAAAAGTATGGGATGGAGAACCGGCAGATGAAGTGACTGCTCTCTTGTTTGCTGATGGAACCAAAGTGCGAAGTGAAATTTTAAATGCGGACAACAATTGGGCGACGACGTTTAAAAATCTCCAAGTCTATAGAGATGGCAAAAAAATAAATTACACGGTTTCAGAAATGATAATAAAAGGCTATATCATGGATATCACTGGAAATATGGATGATGGATATATTATAAAAAATACAGTTGATATGAGCATGCAAGTCAATGTAACTAAAGAATGGATAGGTGATCCTGCAGATCAAATTACCGTTCATTTGTTAGCGGACAATGTTGAGATTGCTCGACAAATACTCAACATTGATAACGATTGGAAAGCAGAATTTAAAAATCTCCAAGCCTATAAAAAAGGAGAACGAATTATCTATACAGTGACTGAAACTATAATAGATGGTTATGTAAGTCAAATCACTGGAAATATGGATGTAGGTTTTGTCATAAAAAATAGTGTTGATATGAGCCAAACGGTTGATGTGCTTATAGATTGGATTGGAGAACCAAATGATTTTGCTAGAATACGTTTATATGCTGACGGTACAGAAATAAGCAATCGACTATTAACAGAAGAAAACAATTGGCAAACAACATTCACAGGTTTACGTGTTTACAATCAAGGTAAAAAAATAATCTATACAATTACAGAAGATCCTATGATTGGATATGCGATTGACATCACAGGTAACATGGATGATGGTTTTATCGTTAAGAACGCGGCGGATATGAGTAGAGAGGTCAATGTTATAAAACACTGGCAAAACGAGATTTATGATTCTGCAATAATTCACCTTTATGCAAATGGACTTATGGTAAAGAGTGAAATATTAAATGAAGATAATGATTGGCAGACAACATTCACAGGTTTACAAGTGTATAGGCAAGGAAAAGAGATCGTTTATACAGTTTCAGAAGATGCTATTGTAGGATACAATGTTTCTATAATAGGTAATATGGATGAAGGATTTATCATTACCAATACTGTAGATAAAAGTACAGAAGTGAGTGTTTCAAAACAATGGGTTGGAGAGTCTACGGATATGGCCATAGTTTATTTGTATGCTGATGGTGTTAAAGTTTCAAGTTGTAGACTCAATGAAGATAATCATTGGCGCACAGTTTTTAAAGATCTACAAACCTATAGACGTGGTCAAAAAATAATCTATACTGTAAGTGAAGACCTCATTCCAGGTTATCTCGTTGAAATATTAGGTAATATGGATGAAGGGTATGTCATAAAAAATACAGTTGAAATGGATAAAAGTATAACTGTTTCTAAAGAGTGGGAAGAACAACGAGCAGATAATGTCGTTGTACACCTATATGCTGACGGTATTGAAGTGAGACAGGGTCTATTAAATGAAAGTAATGATTGGACGACAACATTTACAAATCTACAAACCTATAGAAAAGGACGTATCATCGACTATACAGTGTCTGAAACAATCATAGAGGGATATATCCCAACAATCACAGGTGATATGAATAAGGGGTTTATTATTAAAAATGCTGTTGATAAAAGTAGAGAAATAACAGTTATTAAAAAATGGATTGGTGATTTAGATAATGATGTAATTGTTCACTTATATGCTAATGGTATTATGGTAAGGACAGTATCATTAAACAATGATAACAACTGGACAACAACCTTTAAAAATTTACAACAGTATATAAAAGGACAAAAAATCAATTATACAATCTCTGAAAATGAGATTGTGGGATATAGCACTCTTATTTTAGGGAATATGGATGATGGTTTTGTTATAGAAAATATAGCTGACATGAGTCAAAAGGTACGTGTTAGAAAAGAGTGGGTTGGTGAACCAACAGATGAAGTCATTGTATATCTATATGCTGATGGTATTGAAACAAGATCACAAGTATTAAATGCAGAAAACAATTGGTCTACAGAATTTGATCATTTACAAGTCTATAAAAAAGGTAAGAAAATCATATATACAGTATCAGAGTCAGAAATGATTGGTTATATCTGTGACATTCAGGGTGATATGGATCAAGGATTCCTTATAACAAATACGCTCGATACAAGTCGCGAAGTCTTTGTAAAAAAAGATTGGGAAGGGGATCCTTACCAATCAGTTCTTGTTCACTTACTTGCAGATGGTGTTGAAATAAGGGAACAAATTCTCAATTCAAATAATAATTGGAGTACTGTATTTACAAATTTACAAGTCTATAGAAACAATCAAAAAATCATATATACTGTTACTGAAACGAAACTAATTGGGTACGAAACATTTATATCAGGAGATATGGATAATGGATTTATCATAAAGAATAATATTGAAAGAAATAAAAGCATTCCAGTTTCTATAGAATGGGTAGGAGAGCCTTGTGAAGAAGTTATCGCGTGTTTACATGCAAATGGCGTTGTCGTGAGGAGGCAAGTGTTAACCAAAGCTCAAGAATGGTCAACATTATTTATAGATCTTCCTGAATATAAATATGGAGAAAAAATTATATATACTTTATCGGAGGTTATCGTTAAAGGCTATACAGTAGAAATACAAGGGAATATGGATGACGGGTTCATCATTATCAATACAGTTGATACAAGCCAAGAAGTAAGTGTTTCTAAAGTATGGATTGGAGAACCTTATCATGCAGCTTATGTCCACCTGTACGCAAATGGTGTTGAAGTGAGAAGTCAAATTCTTGATATAAACAACAAATGGACGACGATTTTCACAAATCTTCCGGTTTATAGTCAGGGAGAAAAAATTATCTATACAGTATCAGAAGATGAGATTCCAGGATATATTGTTGATATATTTGGTGACATGTATGAAGGGTTTATTATTCAAAATACAGTAGATAGAAGTCGTCAAATCAGTATCACGAAAGAATGGGTTGGTGAAAAAACTGATCATAGCGTTGTCCACCTCTATTCAGATGGGATAGGTATAAGGAAAGAAAACTTAAATGCTGATAATAATTGGGGTGTCAATTTTACAGATCTTCAAGTATATAAACAAGGACGATTAATTAACTATACAGTATCAGAAGAAGAAATCATTGGATATCATATAGATATTTTAGGTGATATGGATAATGGGTTTACCATCAGAAATACACTCGATACAAGTCGTGAAGTGAGTGTCATAAAAGAATGGATTGGTGATCGTGAAAATGAAGTCACTGTTCACTTGTATGCAAATGAAGAAGAGGTACGAACTGAAATCCTCAATGCAAATAACAATTGGAAAACAACATTTAAAAATCTTCAAGTCTATAAAAATGGAGAAAAAATAATTTATACTGTTTCCGAAACAGAAGTCGTAGGCTACAAAACACTCATATCAGGTAATATGGATCGTGGATTTGTCATTAAAAATACGCTAGATACAAGTCGTTCAGTTCAGGTTTCTATAGAATGGATTGGTGAGACTTATCATGAGGTGAGTGTTCATATATACGCCGATGGTATTGATATAGGCAGTCGACTTATTACAGAAGCTGATGATTGGAAAACGATATTTGAAAATCTTCAGGTGTATTCACATGGAGAAAAAATAATCTATACGATTTCAGAAGAAGATATAGTCGGTTATAATATAGACATTTTAGGCGATATGGATGAAGGATTTATCATCCTGAATTCAGTTGATACAAGTCGAGAAGTTAAAGTGACAAAAGAGTGGATAGGGGACCCATATGACGAAGTCACCGTTCACCTTTATGCAGACACAATAGAAGTTAAAACTCAAAAACTAAATGCTGAAAACGACTGGAAAACAACGTTTACAGATCTACAAGTCTATAGCCAAGGTAAGAAAATAATCTATACAATTTCAGAAGACGCTATTATTGGTTATATAACTGAAATCGATGGAAATATGGATGATGGTTTTACTGTTATTAATTCAATAGATAAAAGTAGAACAGTTACTGTCATAAAAGAGTGGATCGGTGAACACGATATTGAAGTTCTTGTGCATCTTTACGCTGATGGGATTGAAATTAGAAATCAAATACTCAATGAAGACAATGACTGGAAAACAACGTTTGAAGATCTTCAAGTCTACAATCATGGTAAACTTATAAATTATACAGTTGATGAAACTCAAATCGTTGGCTATGTCACTGAAATTATTGGAGACATGGATACAGGATTTAAAGTTATTAATACTATAGATAAACGAAGAGAAGTCGTTGTCAAAAAGGAATGGGTAGGTAAATCTTATGATGAAGTTGTTGTTCATTTATTCGCTGATGGCATAGAATGTGACAAGCAAATATTAAATGAAAATAACCATTGGACAACAACCTTTACAAACCTTCCGATTTATAAAGAAGGACAACTCATTCTCTATAGCGTTGATGAAACTGAAATTATTGGTTACGCGACTGAAATTATTGGAAATATGGATAAAGGATTTACGATTATCAATACTTTCGTTCAAGTGAGAGATGTTACTGTACAAAAAGAGTGGGTTGGAGAAGCAAGTGATGAAGTGACTGTTCACCTCTACGCTGATGGGAAAAAAGTTAGTACTCAAATATTAAATCCAGATAATTACTGGACATTCACATTTAAAAAACTTCCAATATATAACCAAGATCAAATCATCAACTATACAGTCGATGAGATGGAAATCGAAGGGTATTTAAGTGAAATTATTGGAAATATGGATAAAGGATTTACGATTATCAATACTAATAACAAGAAAAGAGAAATTACAGTCATTAAAGAGTGGGTTGGCGAACCTTGTGATGAAGCAATCGTTCACCTTTACGCAAATGGCGAAAAAATAAGAACTCAAACACTAAATGTAAAAACTGATTGGAAAACATCATTTACAGATCTCCCTATCTATAAAAACGGTCACGTCATACTCTATACTGTTACTGAAACACAAATTATTGGTTATATCACTAAAATTATTGGAAATATGGATAATGGCTTTGTTATCACCAATACGATAGATACAACGCGCGAAATCACTGTTAAAAAAGAATGGACTTGTTCAAAATTGGATAAGGTAACTGTACACTTATTTGCAGATGGACAAGAGATTAGAACTCAAATATTAAATGATGATAATAAATGGATGACAATATTTAAGGATTTACAAGTATATAGAAATGGTCGTAAAATTCTCTATACAGTTACAGAGACAAGGATTCAAGGTTATATAGTCCAAATTATTGGGAATATGGATGATGGCTTTACTATTATTAATAGAAGAAATCATCATATCAGAATGTATGATATACTCATCTTATTCATGATCCTTATCATTTTATCTGAAGTATAATATAAAAAATAAAGGTTTGCAAAATGAGCTTCTATTGTTGAAATTCAACAATAGGTGCTCGTTTTGTTATTTAATGAGAAATAAATATTTTTAAAATAATCATTATATTTGTCTATTATTGGGCATATGCCATAGAACAATATGTCACGAAAGCATATGGTAATGTAGGTGGAAGACATAGTTTGTATAAAGTTTTACTGATTTCTTAAATTTCTTCCCTTAAATCAGTAAGAAAGGAAAGCAAGTTAAATTGCGTGAGAAAAAAGAAATGGATTATTATATGAATGAGTATGAAAGACAAAGTCAATTTTGTTCTGTTAACAATCAAACTGACTTTGGACCAACACCATGTGTTATGAACATTGTATGGGCATCTAATGCGAATGAAAATTACAGAACTGCCTTATGGACAGGGGGAGACCTCCAACTTACTTTAATGACAATCCCTTCATTCGAAGATATTGGGATTGAAATTCATCCTGATAACGACCAGTATTTGCGTATTGAAGGTGGAAGTGGATTGTTCCAAATGGGAGAAAAAGAAGAAGAAGTTTCATACCAACAATGGTTAGTCCCAGGTGATGGGATATTCGTACCTGCTGGCACTTGGCATAACATTATTAATGTTGGTGACTGTCCACTTAGAATCTCTTCAGTATATGCACCACCTCACCATCCAAGAGGAACTGTGCACCAAACAAAACAAGACGCTATGGACGCTGAATAAGACATCAGGAGATGTCTTTTTTTGTTTCTATTATTCGATAATAAATGATTCTATATAAACAGTTTTTTTATAAACAAGACTTAAACCCTTACATAGTCATATCGATTGAATACTGTATACTGTGAACAAATATTCACACTGTTATTTGAGGGGATGTACGTTGGTTGGACAAATAGCACTGATTAATGTCAATAAGAAGCAGTCTAAATATAAGTAATAATTATAGAGTAATATATGTATAGCCTACTTATGTGTATCCCTTCATTATGTAGGCTTTTTTTAATTTAAATGAAAGGAGAAAAAATGAATAACAATAATATATTAAACACCGTAATGAATACAATTTCCGATGATTCAAAAAACAATTCATTACTCAATCAAAGTGATTTATCTGAAGAACCTGTTACAGATAATTCGGAATATATAAAAGCGACATTATATGTAGATGATGCCATAGCAGCATATAAAACAGGTAGTGAAATCATGATTTTTACCGGTGTAAAAATATCCGGATCAGCAGTGCTATTAAGTGGAGGAATCTTAAAGGTTAAAATTCCGAAATTATATTTAGATGCGACGTTCAATAGTGGTACTGGAGTAAAAGCTTCTACAGGAGATCTTTTATTAAAGCCTCCTGTTGTGACATCAGATACTAACAATTATTATATTGAATATTTTCTTGCTGATATGAGTTCGGGATATCAATTTGATTTACCGTTCTATATAAAATCTCAGAATTCGACAACTAAAAATTTATCAACGTATACTTTAGAAGCGGAGATACTTGATTCATCAGGAACTCAACAAGATCACATTACCCTTACATTACAAAACCTTGCAGAAGATAAATATAAAACTTCAACAGCTAGCAACAGTGTCACTGAGTCTTACATTAGAGAGGGGACACCGTCAAATACCTCTTCTATTGAATCAGAATTAGATGTTGTTACGACTGAAATACATTTTGCACACACCTACTCTTACGTACAACTAGGAACTTTCAAAGCGAAATCAGTAAGGCTTGATGTTAAACTTGATTCACATTCTCTCTTTAGTTATGACTATAATACGGCAAACAAAACGTGGACATACGATGCAACGACACGTACTTTGACAAAAATAAAGTCGATTGCAACATCTTCAATAGGGTCCACTGTATATGATTATGTCTATTTGAAGATGTCTGATATACCTTATAGTACCACTTATACTGCATATACAACAACTGTCACGACTCTTGATTATGATGGGAATGTTATTGATGGGACAACCAGTGCAACTGCGAATTCAACAATTCGTATATATAGAAAAACGCCACCAACTCCTGATCCTGATCCCTATTACACCTATAATTTTAGTAATTCCTATTATACAAGACCATCAACTTATACTTATTATATATCGAAAAAGGATGAGATAACGACTTGGAGATTTTATATCTATAATGGCTCAGGTTGGCGTTACGTTCCTTCAGGCGCAGACCCTGATGAATATCCTCCTCGTGTATCTTATGTAAGGTATGCTGATAATAAAAATTTAAATAGTCATCTATATTTTTATAGTTTTAAGATTGATGCATCTGCTTCTACACTCGTAAATAAGGAACAACTCTCAACGAATATTTTGTATGGATATAATGTTGCTGGAACAAAAATTGAAATCGCTCGAAATATTCCAATTAACACACAGTATCTCATTCCAGATGACAATCATTTGGATCCTACAACGGTTTATAGAAGGCTTTATTTAGAATTCCCAACACCAATCTCAATAGAGGAATCAAAAAGGATATATTTTGAATATAAGACTAAGGTATTTGAACATGATTATAATGTTGCCTCAAACGTGACAAAAACATGGTTCTTGGGAGGAACTGGAGAATTATTAAAATCGACATTATACGATTATTTTCAAGGATATTATTCTGAAACAGAAACTGGGACAGTAAAAAGTATTAGTCAATCATCAACATATCTTCAAATTAACTCAGGAGCTTCAGTTTCACTCTATTCTAGCGCATCAATAACATCGATGTTTATTGATGAATACTCAACTTTAAATTTCTATTCAACGTTTAGTGGATATTCATTAGAAGATGAAGATGGATATTATGATATTACTGATGGAGAATATGTTGTATTTATCCCGAATGGATGGTCATATGTTAATGACGATTCCCATCAAACATATCTCTCATATACAAGTTTATCAGGTTACTCAAGTAAATTACGAGTGACACCAACTATTAAATATGATTATAGAGGATCAGGAAAACGGGCACTTATTTTTAGTTTGTCACTTATTGAAAGAAGGGCTCTTTCTAGAGTTGAAGTGACGTTAGTGTTGCAAACGAATTCCAGTACCCCTAAAGGGACAGCGGCGGTTCAAGGTTGGTTATCATTTACGAACAATAGGCAATTTCTCATGTATCCATATGGTGGAACAAGCGCTAAAGATATTTATGATTTGAATGACAATGGAAGCGTTGATGATTATCTTCCTACGGGAACATTATCACTCACATACACACCTCCACGAGAAGTAATAGGAGTTAAACTTGCAGGTCCAACTGTTGAAACATTACAACCAACATCGTCAAGTTATCTAGACCTTGGGGATGAATTTTACTACGGAGTACAAATTATAAATATGCAAAATGGATCGATTATCCAAAAATTATCAGTATTTGATATTTTACCGTTCCCTGGAGATTTGACAATTGTTCCTAAAGAGAGTGGTGAATATGAGGAACGTGGAACTGAATTTCCTGTGAGTATTATCGGACCAGTCCTCTTCAATAATGATGGTGTGCTTGAAGATCCAACACCTCATGGCTATGAAGTGTTATACTGTGTAGAAGAAGTTGAAAATGGTGATTTTGAAGCGAATTTAGAAAAGACATTCTCGTCTACGGTACCTGATAATGATTATACAAAGGTCACAATGTTTAAAATTAATCTTCTTACTGGCTTTGTCATAGACGTTGATGTGGTGCGCACATTTGTTGTTAAGGCTAAAATTCCATTAGATACAACAATTGAAAGTGAATCGGCGGCTTTTAACAGTTTTGCTTTTGCATCAAGTAATCTTGCAACAACAGTATTTGTCCCTGGGAGTTATCTTGAAGTTTTGTCTGTTCAAACGCCAGTAACAAGGTATACAGTTCATGGAACAATCTATAGAGATATTAACTACAATGGTATTTATAATATAGGTGAAACGCCATATGGAAATATAAATGTCAGTCTTTATAAAGACAAAGTTCTATTTGAAGAAGACATTACCGATGAAAATGGATATTATAGTTTCGACCTCATTAAAAGAGGGAATTATCAAGTAAAATTAGGCGCATTACCAACAGGAAAACTCTTCCGTGATCCTGCGCATGATTACTCAAGTGTATTCCCTGTTATCAGTACGTCAACACAAAAGCATACAGTGGATGGGAAGACGGTTGAAAGTGATGTTGATATTGATGGTCAAAGTATTGAGTTTGAACTCAGTCCATCACGTATCATTGTCATTGTCGACGCTGCTGCTGTTGATCCACTCACTCACCTCAATGTAGACAAGAGTTGGGTAGGTGATTATTCTAGTTTTAACTCAGTGACTGTCCAATTGGAGTCTCTTGAACAAACAAAATCATTAAATCTTTTAAGATCGAATGACTGGAAAGTTGAATATACAAATTTAAGGACTATTGATTTAGAAGAAGCTGAAGTGACTTATGAACTTACTGAAAGACCGACTGAACGTATTACCGCATATGTATCAAGAACTGGAGATTTATATTCAGTTAGAAATGTTGTTGATGAAAAAATAAATATTCCCCTTGATGAAGTTTGGGAAGGTGAAGCAAGCGATAATATAGTTTGTCATCTTTTCGCTAATGCAGAACTTGTTGAAACGGTTACAATTACGACCCCTCCTAAAGGCCATTATGAGTTTGAGGATTATCCACGATACGATGCTGATGATAACCGTATCACATACACGATTACTGTAGATCCATTAATCGGGTATGTAAGTGCAATCACAGGAGATATGGATGCAGGATTTATTGTCACATACACAGCTGATTTAACTGAAGAGGTTTATGTTAATAAGATATGGGATGGTAAGAAAACTGAAAGCATTATAGCTCACTTATTAGGCAATGGTGAAGTGAAAAGGAATGTTGTATTGAATGATGAAAACAATTGGGAAACAACATTTGAAAATCTTCAAGTTTATAAAGATGATAAAAAAATAGTGTATACAGTATCAGAAACAATTATCCCTGGGTATATCATTGATATAACAGGAGATATGGAAGATGGGTATACAATTAAAAATACTTTAGATATGACAAAAGAGATAGGCGTTTCTGTTGAATGGGTTGGTGAAAGACCGGATAGTGTTGAAATAAAATTATTAGCTGATGGAGTATTTAAGGAATCAACAATCTTAAATGATGATAATGATTGGGAAACACGATTTACTCATCTTCAAACACATCTTGATGGTGTAGAGATTATTTATACAATTGAACAAGTCATTATCCCTGGTTATATTGTTGATATACAAGGTGATATGAATGTTGGCTTTACAATCACTAATACTCTTGACATGAGTAAAGAGGTTAAAGTGACTAAATTATGGGTAGGAGAACCTGCTGATCAAATTACGATTCATTTATATGCCGATGACATAGAAATTAGGAATGAAATTCTTACACCAGAGACTGGTTGGGAAACAACGTTTACTCAACTTCAAGTTTATAAACAAGGAATCAAGATTATATATACAGTCAGTGAAACAATAATTATCGGTTATGATACTGAAATGATTGGGGATATGGATACTGGATTTACAATTACAAATAGCCTTGATATGAGTAAACAAGTCACTGTAACAAAAGAATGGTTTGGTGATAAAGAAAGTCAAGCCACTATACGTTTGTATGCAGATGGTACAGAAGTTAATAGTCGTATTTTAAGTAGTGATAACAATTGGGCGACAACATTTAAAGGACTTCAAGTTTATAACAAAGGAGAGATCATCGTTTATACAATCACTGAAGATGAACTTATTGGTTATAATACTGAAATTTTGGGTGATATGGATACTGGCTTTACAATAAATAATACAATCGATTCAAGTAAAGATGTGAGTGTCACTATTGATTGGATCGGTGAAGCTGATTATGAAGTTAATGTTCATTTATATGCTGATGGTATTGAACTTAAGAGTCAAATTATCAATGAAGAAAGTGATTGGAAAACAATATTTAAAAACCTCCAAGTTTATAAGCATGGGAAGGAAATCGTTTATACAGTCTCTGAAGATGAACTTATAGGATATAACGTTATTGTTCTAGGAAATATGGATGACGGTTTTATCATAGAGAATACTGTTGATATGAGTGGTACAGTCAGTGTAGCGAAACAATGGATAGGTGAACGTGTAGATCAAGTGACTGTTCATTTGTACGCTAATGATATAGAAGTCAAAGATGAGATTCTCAATGCGTCTAACAATTGGGCAACAACATTTACAAATCTTCAAGTTTATACTCATGGACAAAAAATTGCTTATACTGTTAAAGAAACCATTGTGCCAGGATATATTACAGAAATAAACGGTACTATGGATATAGGCTTTATTATTAAAAATTCAGTGGATATGAGTCAAGAAGTGAGTGTAAAAAAAGAATGGGTTGGTGAACCAGCAACTGAAGTTATAGTTCATTTAATAGCTGACGGTATTGAAATTAGAAGTCAAATATTAAATGAAGATAACGATTGGTCAACTGTATTTACAGATCTTCAAGTTTATAGACAAGGTAAAAGAATTCAATATACTGTTTTGGAAACAGTTATTATTGGTTATATCGCAGATATCCAAGGTGATATGGATAATGGCTTTATTATTAAAAATACAGTGGATACAAGCCGTGAAATATCTGTAGGTAAGGAATGGATCGGTGAAGTTGGTAAAGAAGCTATTGTACACTTATATGCTGATGGAGTTGGTGTAAAAGTTCAAACATTAAATGCTGATAATAACTGGAAAACAATATTCAAAGGTCTCCAAATATATAAACAAGGGAGAAAAATCAACTATACAATTTCAGAAGAAGAGATTGTCGGATATATAACAAATATTCAAGGTGATATGGATGAAGGGTTTGTCATAACAAATACCTGTGATACAAGTCGAGAAATAGTTGTCAGAAAAGAATGGGTTGGAGAACCAGCAGAAGAGGCTGTTGTCCACTTGTATGGAAATGGTATAGAAGTAAGAAGCGCAAGTTTAAACGCTACGAATAAATGGACCACAACATTTAAGAATCTTCAAATGTATAGAGATGGGAAGTTAATTAATTATACTGTATCTGAGGATGAGATTGTTGGTTATATCCCTAAAGTTTTAGGTGATATGGACAGAGGATATACTCTTATAAATACAATTGATACGAGCCAAAAAGTAAGTGTAACGACTGAGTGGATCGGTGAACAAGGTGATGAAGTGATCATCCATTTGTATTCAGATGGTATAGAAATAAGAAGAGAAGTTTTAAATGCGGATAACAATTGGTCAACAACATTCACTGATTTACAGGTTTATAAACATGGAGAAAAGATTATCTATACGATTTCTGAAACGCCTATAATAGGATACAATGTCACAATCCTAGGTGATATGTATAGTGGTTTCACTGTGAGAAATACGGTCGATACGAGCAGAGAAGTTAATGTAAAAAAAGAATGGGTTGGCGAAGAATGGGATGAAGCAATTGTTCACTTATATGCTGATGGTATTGAAGTGAAGCAACAAGTCCTTACTGCTACCAATCATTGGGAAACAACATTTACAGATCTCCAAGTCTACAGAAAAGGAAAACTCATAGTATATACAATTAGTGAATCTAAACTTATTGGTTATAACGAGGAAATCTTTGGTGATATGGATGAAGGCTTTACCATAATTAATACAATTGATACAAGCAAAGAAGTCAGAGTGACAAAAGAGTGGGTTGGTGAAAAAACTGATCATATTGTTGTGCATTTATATGCAAATGGTATTGAAGTGAAAAGTGACATTTTAAATGACAATAATGACTGGACAACAACATTTACAAACTTACAAGTCTATTCAAAAGGAAATAAGATAGAGTATACAGTTTCTGAAAGTGAAATCATCGGTTATATTGTGGAAATCATAGGTGATATGGATGAAGGATTTACGATTGTTAATACAGTAGATACAAGCCGTGAAGTTGATGTCTCAATAGAATGGGTTGGAGATAAAGCTGATGTCGTCATTGTTCACTTGTATTCTGATGGGATAGGTATAAGAAGTGCTGTCCTTAGTGATGACAACGATTGGTTTACAACTTTCTCGAATCTCCAAGTTTATAAACACGGAGAGAAAATAGTGTATACAATTTCTGAAATTGTTATTCCTGGCTATCATGTTGAAGTCTTTGGTGATATGGATAGTGGGTTTACTGTAAGAAATACAGTAGATACAAGTGGAAAAGTTAATGTGACAAAAGAATGGGAAGGCGAAAGTGCAGACCATGTGACTGTTCATTTATTAGCTGATGGTACAGAAGTCGAAACGAAAATTATAACTGAAGAAGATGATTGGCAAACAAGCTTTACAGATCTTCAAGTCTATAGACGTGGAGAAAGAATTATCTATACAGTATCTGAAACAAAAATTATTGGATATGATACGACCATAACTGGTGATATGGACAATGGGTTTGTTATTCTTAACACGCTTGATACAA
>CAMTOK010000032.1 GCA_947074115.1 uncultured Erysipelotrichaceae bacterium
CTTTTTGTGGATCAGTTAATGCATCTTTAATTTTGTTTTCAATTTCTAACATAATTTCAGGATGATCAGCTAGGAATATCTTAACATTCTCTCTTCCCTGACCTATTTTTTCTCCATTATAAGCATACCAAGCACCTGATTTATTAATGATATCATAATCAACAGCGATATCAATGATTTCACCATCTTTAGCAATTCCTTTACCATAAATAATATCTGTACTCATTGTTTTAAATGGTGGTGCAACCTTATTTTTAACGACTTTTATATTCACTTTGTTTCCGACAATTTCAGAACCATTTTTAATTGCTTCACTTTTTCTAATTTCAATACGAATGGTAGAATAGAACTTTAATGCACGTCCACCTGTTGTTGTTTCAGGATTTCCATACATAACACCAATTTTTTCACGTAACTGATTGATAAAGATAATCGTACATGATGTTTTATTCATTAAACCTGATAAACGTCTTAGTGCTTTTGACATTAAACGGGCTTGTAAACCAACAGTCGTATCACTCATTTCTCCATCAAGTTCTACTTGTGGTACAAGTGCAGCAACTGAGTCAACAACAACCAAATCGATGGCATCACTTTTTACTAATGTTTCAGCAATTGCTAATCCTTGTTCACCACTATCTGGTTGAGACAAGATCAATTCATCAATATTAACCCCAAGATTTTTAGCATACACAGGATCAATAGCGTGTTCTGCATCTATGAATGCTGCACGCCCACCTTGTTTTTGAACTTCAGCAATTGCATGTAATGTTAATGTTGTTTTCCCACTTGATTCTGGTCCATAAATCTCGATAATTCTCCCTTTTGGATAACCACCTATACCAAGAGCATTATCTAAAACTAAACTACCAGTTGGTATAACATCGACTTCAACAGCAACACGATCACCAAGACGCATAACTGCCCCTTTACCAAATTGTTTTTCTATTTGAACAATGGCATCATCTAATGCTTTATCTTTTTTATTATCTGTTTCTACAACTTTTTTCTTTGTTTTTTCCGCCATACAAGACTCCTCCTCAACTTCCTATACAAAATTCAGTTTATCATTACTTTATCATATTTTTTAAATATTTGATACCTAAATGAATAGCTTTTGATTGGATCTCATCACGGCTTCCATCAAGATACTCTTCAAACACTTGTGTTTGATCTTTAAATTGTATTCCTATGTAAATTAAACCAACAGGTTTATCTTCCATTGCATTTGGTCCAGCATTACCTGTAAAAGAAATACAAATATCGCTATCAAAAAGGTGTTGGCCCTTTTTAACCATTGCATCAGCAATAGCATAAGAGACAACACCATGTTGATCAATTAATAAAGGATCTATATTTAAGACCTTTTCTTTTATAATTGTTTGATAACTCACAAGACTTCCTTTATAAACAGCTGAAATACCAGAGATGCTTCCTATTTCAGCAGCAAAACGACCAACAGTAAAGCTTTCAACAGAAGATATTGAATAGTTTTTATCTATCAATAACTTTGCAAGTTCTTTCATTACATAGACTCCATCACGTAATGTTTGTTTTTCATAAAGTATTCTACTCCACTCGCAATTGAAATGATTGTTGCAACAATCATCATAATTTGATCCATTGGAATACCAAAACTACTAAAGACAATATTGTTTAATAAAACCAATATAATAGCAATCATTTGTGTAACTGTTTTCGCTTTTCCAAGTAAACTTGCAGATAACACCACATTCTTTTGACTTGCTAATAAACGAACAGCGTCAACAATTGTATCTCTACAAATCATTATAATAGGAATGATAATAGAAATACGTGATGAACTCGCTAGTAACAATATGACTGTATTGACAATAAGTTTGTCTGCGATTGGATCAACAAATTTACCAAACGTTGTGACCATGCCATTTTTTCGTGCTAAATATCCATCTAAAAAATCAGTGAGAGAACATCCAGCAAAAATAATAAATAAGATAAGATCTAAAACACTTATATGTGTTCCTAAAATTCTAAAACTTTGGAAAACAATCCCAAAGTCTTGATATGGGAACATATAAATGAGAACAAAGATTGGTACAAAAACCAATCTTGTTAATGTTAATTTATTCGGTAGGTTCATTTGTATTTTGTTCCCCCGTATCTTTGATTAATTTTAGATTAAAGTAAGCTGGGTCTCTAAATGAATCTTCATCAGTTAATGGGACTTCTTGTCCATTAATATAATAACGATGTCTTAGATTGAAACCATTTCTTAAACTTAAACTTTCAAACTCATCAACTTTAAATGTGATTTCAACAACTTCAGGATCAGAACTTAATGCTTCGTTATATATACGTGATTCAAAATCACTATACTCACTACCATTAACGTATAATTTTGCCCATGAAGCCGTTACATACTCAACTTTAAATGTAAATTCTGTTGCATGAGTTGGTAATGTAAAACTAAAATCAAGAACATCATTTCTTGTTATTGTTAACTCTTGATTATCAATAACAGGATCTTTTGTCTCATCTTGGTTATCTTCATCTTTATTTGGCACTTCACCTTGTATTGTTGATTGATTTGGATCCTTAAACGTTGGATCTTTTTGTGGTGTTTTCGTTAATGCTATACCATACCAAACAACTGTTAGAATAGCACAAATCAATACCAAAATAACGACAGTTCTAAATAATGATGTATATGGGTTATTATTATAAACTGCTTTCTTTACCATCATAGGAGAAGGTTTTTTAGGGTTATAATTTTTAGGAGTTTTAATTTTTGTTTTCTTCCCTTTTTTCTGACTTTCTTCTATTTCCTGATTTAATTTTGCCTGTGAAATTTCCATCGTTAATGTATTATATTGTTCCGTTACATCATCGATATCTACATCTAATACAAAAGAAATACGTCTTAAGTACATTTTTACGTACATTTCGTCCCCACAGTATTTCTCAAATAGTCCACTTTCAATATCAGCTAATACGTTGACAGCAATCATTGTTTTATCTGATAATTCTTCAATACTCATCCCCAAATCTTCACGTTTTTTACGCAGCATTTGTCCTAATTGACTCACTTAGATTCCTCCTAACATCAAGACGATAATATTAAACTAATTAAACCACAAAATATGGCTTTTTTCAATATTTAAAAATCTTTAATTAAAGACAACATAACATTTCAATAAAGTCCACCTTATATTTATACCACCTTTATACAAAAATAGACTGAGAATAAAAAAAAGCTGATAAAAATCAGCTAAATGAAAAGTTCTGATGAGCCGCGTTCTGTTTTTCAACCGACTATTTATCTATGCTTACGCATTTAAGTCTCAGTTCAATTCCCTTGACTTAACTCCCCTACCATAATTTGGGTTTCATCCTTGCAGAGTTTACCTCTTTTCACTTTGTTTTTTCAAACAATACTTGTCTCTGTGGCACTTTATAGCTTATCGGCCATGCTTGCGCGAAGGCTTTAGGCTGTCGTCAACTTGCGTTGCCTCCGTTTATTAGACGAAGTACAAACACGACAATCATCGCAGATTGTGGATGCGCGGACTTTCCTCTACTTTCGTAGCAATCGGTTCTCACTCTTCGTTCACTATTATACGTTTATCTTATGAATTGTCAATATTACTTTTGACCAAACACTGCTTTTTCAAGTGTAGAGATTCTTTTTAAAATATCAACATTTGAATTTTGATTCACTTGTGAATCAAGACTCCCACGTAATAAAACGATTTCTTTTTCTAATGCAGCAATCTTATTCACTAAGATTTTCTTTTCGTTTTTTATAGTTTCATTTTCTTCATATGCATCATTTAAAAGATCCGCAAATTCTTGATAATCATCAGCGACAACATCTAAGAACATATCGACCTCTTGTGCGTTATAACCTTTAAATTCTACCTGGAATTGTTTATTAAGTATTTTCTTTGGACTTAGTTGGATTTTATTCGACATTAAGTTCACCCCTTCTTATAAATATTTTTACAAATAACGACTTAAAATGCAAGATATTTTCTTTAATTCTTATTTTTACCTAAAGATTAGTGATAAAGTGCACATGTTTCTATCAATTTATGTTATAATGTTTCATATTGGCAATGGAGGAAATTATGGTAAATTACCCCAATAAAAAGAAAGTGACAACACAAATTGTTGGTCATACTAAAATAAATAATGCTGCTCATAGAGGGATGTCATTAGAGGAAGATATTTCCTTATCTAATCAATACTACCTCTCAAGGAATATTGCCGTTATTTATAAGAAACCAACACCAATACAAATTGTAAAAGTTGATTATCCTAAGCGAGAATCGGCAAAAATAGTAGAAGCTTACTACAAAATTCCTTCTACTACTGATTATAATGGTTTGTATAAAGGGAAATATGTTGATTTTGAGGCAAAAGAAACCAAAACAAAAACTTTTCCATTCGCGAATATATCACAACATCAAATTGAACATTTACAAAGAGTGATTGATCACTCAGGGATAGCCTTTATTATTATTGCATTTACTTCACTTAATGAAGTGTATTTAGTTGATGCAAAACATATTATTCAAGGGTATCTCCATTCAGAAAGAAAATCTATGACATATGATCAAATTGTTAGTGTGGCTCATTTAATCCCTCAAGGATATATGCCACGTCTTGATTATTTAAAAATTGTAGATAAAGTCTATTTAAAGGAGGTTCAAGATGAAAAGGAAATTAAATAAACAAAATATGAAAACACTACTCAAATACCTGAGTATAGGGATTGGGATTGTTGTTGTTTGTGTGGTTATTTACCTCAGTGTTGGTATCCTATCACAAGTCAGCGGATTCTCTAAACAGAGACTTCTCTCAGAAGAATCATCAATTCTATATGATGCAAATGGTGACGAGTACTACCTATATGGTCAAAATGGGCTAAGAAAAAATGTCAAATATGATGACATTCCCCAAATTATGATCGATGCAATTGTCGCTGCAGAGGATTCTCGATACTTTGAGCATAACGGTTTTGACTTACCTCGTATTGTCAAAGCACTTATGAGTAACCTTGCTGCCGGTGGTATTAGAAGTGGTGGATCAACAATTACCCAACAGGTTATTAAAAAATCTTACTACCCAGATGAAGAACAAACCATCGAACGTAAGGTTGGAGAAATCATTTTATCTATTCAAGCAACAAATCAAGTCACTAAAGAAGAAATCTTAGAGTTATATTTAAATAAAATTTATTTTGGAGCAACAACAAGAACTATTGGAATTTATGCTGCATCTCAATACTATTTTGGTAAAGAAGTTCAAGAATTAACATTACCTGAAGCAGCATTATTAGCTGGGACATTAAATTCCCCATATAATTATGATCCATTTAGAAACTTAGACTTAGCTCAAAAAAGACGTGATATCATTCTAGATTTAATGTATTCTCATGGATATATTTCTGAAGAAGAATGCGAACGTACAAAAAAAGTTCCAGTTGAAAATACACTTTACTATAATCCATTAGGATCTAGTGGTGATTATCAAGCATATATTGATAAAGTCACTCGTGAAGTTGAAGAAAAAACAGGAATGAATCCAAATACAACATCATTAAAAATTTACACTTATATGGATCAAGACTTACAATCTGGTTTAGATCAAATCGCAAGTGGAGAAACATATACGTTTGTAGATGATTTATTAGAGGTTGGTGCAACTGTCACAAACCTTCAAGGACAAATCGTTGGTCTGATTTCAGGAAGAAATTATGAACCAATGGGAACAACATACGCTTATGCTGCAAGTAAAGAAAGTGGACTTTCATACGGGCAACGTAACCAACCTGGTTCATCATTAAAACCAATCATTGCGTATGCTGCAGCATTTGAGTTCTTAGATTATTCAACTGCACACATTGTCCATGATATTCCTTACGTTGCTGGTGATTGGTCACCAAAGAACTACAACGGAAAAATTTATGGTGATATTACAATTAAATCTGCCCTTGTTAACTCTTGGAACTTATCAGCAATCGACACGTACAACGAAGTCATCGCTGAAGTTGGAAAAGGAACAATGAAAGAATATTTAGAAGGCTTTGGATTTGATATGTATGGTGAAGATGGATTAGGTCCTCAATATGCAATCGGTGGTTGGTCTACTGGGGTTTCTACAGAAGAAGCCGCTGGTGCTTATGCAGCCATTGCAAATGGTGGAACTTACATTGAACCTCATACTGTAGCTAGAATTGAGGTTATGTCAACAGGTCAAGTCATCGACTTTGAAGCAACATACAAACAAGAATCAGTTCAAGCAATTTCTGAAGAATCTGCATTTATGATTAGAGATATCATGGTTGACTATACTGCTTCAGGGCAAGGTCAATATTCTCGTTTAAATTTAGGTTACCAAATCGGTGCAAAAACTGGGACAACAAACCACTCAAGTGATGTTAATCAAGTTGTTAATAAGAACTTAGTTGGTAAAAGTAAGGATGGATGGCTGAATGCCTTCTCACCAGATTACTCATGGTCCGTATGGATTGGTTATCCAGCTGATGCTCAAAGAGATGGTAAATACCTATCAAATGGTAGTGATGCTTCTAAAGTTTCAGCAGCAATCGCAAAATTATTACACAAAGATGGTGTCAGCAATTCATATTCTGTTGCTCCATCAGGAATTGTTCAAGCACAATGTATCCAAGGATTATATCCTTATGTCACACCTGGAAGTAACGTAGATTCATCACGTATCGTTACAGGTTGGTTTAAAACAAACAATACACCAAGCAGTTCATTATCAACTGTTACAGTTAATAACCTAACACAATTTAGCGTTAGTGAAGCAGGTGGTGCAATCGCAGTAGAATTCGAACAATATGATCCAGTGAGTATGACCGAACCTGTCTCACTCACAAAGACATATACAATTGGTGGGAAGTCATATACGCTCCCTTACCTTGGAAATCTTAATCAAATATATGGACGAATTGTTTATAAAGTTGATGTTTATAACTCAACTGGTTCACTCGTTCATAGTGAAACACTTTACACAAATTCTGGCACGTTATCATTCGCTGCTGGTAACCAAACTTATACAGTTAATGGCTACTATGCATTTGAATCTGGTTCAGCATCATCAAACATTTTATCTCAAAATGTCACGATCACTCAAGCTGCAGTTCCACTTGCATCTTACTCAGTTGAATCATTAACATCAGATACAATTGTCTTAAATGTAAACGTTCCTTCTGGTAAAAAACTATCAGTCACTATTAACGGAATGACACGTGAAGCAACAACATCAGGTCAATTTACAATTGATCAATTACAACCAGACACTGATTATACGATTTCATTTATCGATATCAGTTCTAGTGGTATGATGACACCATTAAGTGATTATTCATTTAAAACTCCGGCGTTATCTGATGCTGCACAACAAGCTCAAAATGCATTAGACAATATATTACCATAACAAAAAGGACGAAGATCAATCTTCGTCCTTTTCTCATATAAATTTCTTTCGTTTTGGTTCTCTACAAATATCAATAAGTGTACACTCACCACAATTTGGATTCAATGATTTACAATGATAACGACCAAAGAAAATCATTTGATGATGTGTTTTAGACCAAACATCACGATCTAAGCATTTCATCAATTTCTTTTCAACTTCTAAAACAGTATCATTATTATATGCGAGTTTTAGCCTTTTTGACACACGTTCTACATGTGTATCAACAGCAATAGCCGGCACTTTAAATCCCTCTGACATGACAACGTTAGCGGTCTTACGACCTACCCCTGGTAAGCTCACTAAGATCTCATGATTACAAGGAACCTCTCCTTGATAATCATCACGAATCCTATTTGCCATAGCCTTTACATTTTGTGCCTTCGTTTTATATAAGCCAATTCTTCTTAAATCATTCTGTAACTCTTTGATTGGTGCATCAGCATAATCATCAACTGTTTTGTATTTCTCAAATAGATCAACAGTTAATTTATTAACACTTGCATCAGTTGTTTGTGCTGATAACATCACTGCAATTAACAATTCAAATATTGTTGTATAATTCAGTTCACATGTAGCATCAGGATACATTTGTTCAAAAACATCCAATACACGTTCAACTCGTTCTTTCTTATTCATCTAACCACCATTTAAAATCCTTAATCGAAGACGCTATATCTTCCTTTGTTGTTTGAAGTTTATCATCAGTAACATAACGTCTTTTTACACCATGCTTTGACCAATTGACTAAGATCTTCTCAATATATCTAAAATTCAATACATTTGATTTTACCGCTTCATTTAAAGCATTTAAAATCATATCATCATCATACCCACTCGTTTTAAATGATTGGATTGTTTCTACTTCCATATGATTTAATGTTCTACCAAACACATTCTCAAACATCATAAAGATATCCTTCTCTTCCTCTTCTTCATGACTTTGATTTAATAAATCTAAATATAATGGTTTTAAACTCAACATACCTCGATTTCTTTGTATCGTTTTTTTGTTTAATAACTTTAATAAAACTTCATCAATACGTGAAACAGGAAGAGGACAATATTGACCAATAACTGATGGATTAATTGGTTTTACATCTTGTTCTGTTAATGTCATAATCATTAATAAAACCAATATTTCATCAGATGTATATTTCAATGTTTTCCCTTTTAATAAGAGCAATGATTTAAAATCAACACATTTTAAATTGATTAATTCATCCATAATATCCCTCCTTCTTAATGTAATTCAATAGATTTAACAAATTCTCCACTCACCAAATCATAATAAATATAACGAACCATATCAGATGTTTGATTTAAATAATAATAAACCAATCGATCATTTTCATAAGCAACATCTAAAGATGGTACACTAATGTCAAATCTTTCTTCCATATCTTCTTTAACAGTGACTGCATCAGCAACACTTCCTTGTACATAAGAGATCAAGTTTAATGCTTCATCATAAGCAACATAACTCTCAACACCATTGATTTTCACTCTTATTATATAATGAATTTCATTTCCTCTATGTTCAAAGAAATAACCCATGTATTCATAATTGTTAGTTTCACAAATTTCATTTCTTATTTGATTCAATTCACTTTCACGATTAAACGCAGGAATATGAATCCAAAACATGAAATATGCAGAAAACAACAACGCTATGACCAATAAAATAATTAAGCATGTATAAACAATTTTCTTCATTTTCGTACCTCGTTTTCAATATTATATACCAAAAGAAAAAAAATTAAAAGGTTTCCCTTTTAATCTCTTCTTCCACTTGATGCGAGAATCATTAAAAATATTCTTAACATACTCATGAGTGTCGCAAATAACGACGCTACATAAGTTAAAGCAGCAGCTGATAACATACGCTTTGCACCAACGAGTTCATCTCCATACAAATATCTAGACTCTAAAATATTTAAAGCTCTTGATGATGCATTAAATTCAACTGGTAATGTAACAAGTTGAAATAATAACAAACCACACATTAATATAAATCCAAACCATGCAATGTTTGTATTCATAAATAAACCAATCATAATAGCAATCCATCCAAGATATTGACCCATATTTACAATAGGTAACAAACCATTTCTTAATTTAATAGGCGCATAACCTTCTTTATATTGAATTGCATGTCCACATTCATGAGCAGCAACTGATAATGCAGCAAGCGATGTTCCAGAATACACTTCATTAGACAAAGCAATTGTTTGAGTAGATGGATTATAATGATCTGATAATTGACCATTAACTTGTTTTATTTCAACATGATATAATCCTTCACTATCTAATATTTCTCTTGCAACTTCTTGTCCCGTTTTACCTCTAGAGTTTGGTATCTTTTTATATTTACCATAAGCACTGCTGACTTTGAACTGTGCCATCATCATAGCGATACTTCCAATAAGAACCAACACCATCCCTAACATATAATAAGGATTCGAAAACATATAACCATAATAAAACATCTTTATCACCTCGTATATATATTATATAACAATTATGTACTCAATATAAATAAAAAGATGCAATTAATTCATTGCATCTTTTAATCTATTACTTGGTTTAAACGAAACAGTCTTACTTGCAGGAATGATCATCATTTCCTTAGTTTTTGGACTGACACCTTTACGTTCTTTTCTATCATTCACTTTGAATGTTCCAAAACCTGAAATTAAAACCTTTTCCCCTTCAAGTATACTTTCTATCATTGTATCAAAAACTGTATCTACCAAAGATTCAGCATCTTTTTTAGTGAGATCTTTCTTTTGTGAAACGATATCAACAAGCTCTTTTTTGTTCATTTCTAATATTGCCTCCTACATAAATCTAAATAGTAGTATATCATTTCAGATAATGCCTTGCAACTAATTTTTATAAAACAATTGCGATGACATTGCTCTTACCTTTGTTCACGATTTTGCTTAAAATATCATGAACTCTTAGGCATGCAGTTTCATTCATAGACGCAAGTTTTACTCGCATTCCTTCATTGACTAAGTCACCTAATTTACGACCAAAGACATCACAATCAAAGATAGCTTCTTTGTTGTTTTCTCCATGGCTTTGTAAATATTGAATGAAAGCTTCTGCTTGTTCTTTTGATCCAATAATTGGTTCAAATGTTGATTCAATATCAACTTTAATCATGTGAATCGTAGAAGCAGTTGAAACAAGTTTCATACCATAACGAGGTCCTTGTTTAATCACTTCTGGATCACTTAATTGAATATCATCTAGAATAGGTAAAGCATACCCATAACCCGTTTGTTTTACCATTCTAATAGCGTTTTGATATGCAGAGTATTCTTTTTGCATGATCATTAAATCTTGCATTTGTTTCAAGAATAAAGCCTCATCAAAACGATCTTGACCTAAAATTTCATTAAGAATTTCGTTATACAATCCTTTTCTTTCCTTAATCCTTAAAGTTGCAGATGAAGAGGATGTATCAATATCTGATAAATACGCTTTCTCAATAAAATCAAAATCAGCCATACATGCAGCTATTTTTTCAACATCTCTAAAACGGCTAATTTCTTGTAGTGATGCTTCTAAAGCGTCATCTAAAGTTTGTTTTAACCAGTGAGATGAATCCATTAATGCGATCCAGCGTGGTACATCAATTTTAACTTCATGGATAGGGAATTCATATAAAGCTTCTTTTAAAAGCTCTACAATGTCATTTTCATCCATTTCATTAACTTTTAATGCCATAACTGGAACGTCATATTTTTCTTTTAACTCAGCAACTAATTCCTGAGCCATAATACCATTTGGTTCTTTTGAGTTAACAACGACAACATAAGGTTTACCGATTTTTTGTAATTCGGCAATAACTTCTGCTGTTGCGTCTTTATACTCGTGTGCAGCAATATCACAGATTGAACCATCACAAGTCATGACAATCCCAATAGTTGAGTGGTCTTGAATAACTTTTTGCGTTCCTACTTTAGCAGCTTCATCAAATGGAATTGCTTCTAAGAACCATGGTGTTTTCACTGTTCTAATTCCTAAATCATCTTTGAACCCTTTCGCTCCTTCAATAACGTATCCGACGCAGTCAACGAGGCGTACATTGACACCTAAACTTTCATCAACATGAATACGTGCAGCTTGATTAGGTACGAATTTCGGTTCAACCGTCATAATCATTTTTCCTTCACCTGATTGTGGAAGCTCGTCTCTTGCACGGATTTTCGCATCAGGATCTTGGATATAAGGGATAACGGCCACTTCCATAAATCTCTTTATAAAAGAAGATTTACCTACACGGACTGGACCTACTACTCCTAGGTAAATGTCACCATCGCATCGTTTACCTATATCTTTGAGTATATCAATTGGTTGCATACACTTCCTCCTTCTTATACACCAACTATATTCCTTGGAATATACATGATATCGCAAACCTTGTTTGCCTCTATATTATTTATGAATATAGCGGCAAGAATATGATAAAAAGAATGTACTTTTTTGTTTTATTGATTCAATATAATTTGAATCAACACATTCTTTTCATCTTGTGTTTTATCACATAGTTACATATGTACACCTTATGTTGTGTTTTATGATTTATGCTTACTTTTCTTAATTTCACTATATAAAAAAACAATCTATTTCTTAATAGACTGTTTTCTACGATTATGTTTTTTCTTTTTCTTTATTTCTTTATCCCAATAATGTCTTGAGGTTTTCATAAATTGTCTTTCTGTTAACATTGTTGTCTTTAAATTAACAGTTTCCTGTTTTAATATATTTTTTGCAAATGATTTGATGGAATTTGAAACAACGAACTTTGCTGGTGTATTCATAATAAAGAGAGCTGATCCAATCTTTAAAGCACCTTGGTATTCTAAATTTTCTCTTTTACACCAACATTGGATCACCTTCTCAGATAAGTCACATTTTTCTGGTTCATATTCATCACATGCAATCAATGCGTATATCTCTGGGTGATGATCCATTTGGCCTTCTAACCTTTGAAAGATTTCTAGCATTGAAGAAGGTACACAATCAAGTGAATTAAAGAACGTTAAGATCACTTGATCATACTCAAAGAAAGTACGTTCATCAAATGATGATGCTACCCTTGTATCTACACACTCAGCATACGGTGATAGGTAAACCTCTAAACGTTGAATAAACGGTTCAACAAATTGATGAGCATGTTTTAAACTGCCATCTATTATTAATATCTTAGTCATGATCAACACCTCCAAACGTTTGTAAAGCATCCTCTATTTCATCTTCTTGACAGAAGTATGCATGAACGGAAGTATAGGCGTAACCAAGCGTTGTCTCTTCTAACAATTGTTCAAAGACTTGTTTTTCTTGTTCACTCACTTCTCCATAACCAATAACTATTAATTTTTTATTTAATTGACTTACACCTAAGTGGCATGTTTCACCTTCTACAACTGTATAATAAGGTTCTAAGTTAACAACCAACCTTTCTAACATTTGTTTGAACTTAACATCAAAACACCCATATTTCACTTGTGTAACATAAATAATCAATTGACTTTCATTCATCCAACGTGAGACCAAATTCATATCATCTTTAAAATAACAGATTCCGTTATTCTTTAAACATTCTAATGCCCCTGTACAAGTTGAATATGTAATATTATTTAAATTCACAATGACTGAATTATTAAATAAGTTCCCCGATACATCACGGTCTGTAATAACCAAATTTCTCATACTTCCACCTCGTATCTATTATTGTATATAATGTTATTATTATTGTCAAAATATTTTCTATTTTGTCCATATAAAAAAAGAACATCTCAACGAGATATTCTTCCTTACATCATTTTATCTATATCAGTTGGAACTTTATTATTTTGAATAACATTAATAATTTTTTCCATTTGAGTTTCACTAACATCTTTATTTGTCACTTTAGAAATCTTTTTTACAAAGTCACGGATGTTATCTTCTCTATTTAAATCTTTTGATTGAAGATCCTTTGCAAGTGCTAATATATCTGATTTAGATACATTCGTCTTCATTGACACTTTATCGAGTAACTTATCTTGTTTATCCATATTTATCACCTAAGATACTATATGCAAAACTATGAACTTTGTTCCGATTTTAACTCTCTTGTCATTAAAGCATTCACTGTTGCCTTTGGATCAGCATTCTCAAACAGAACACTATATACCGCATCAACAATAGGTACCTCAATATGAGGATGGTGTAACTTTACATCTTCATGAATCACTTTACACGTACGAATTCCTTCGCATGTTTTTTGATTATGGATCATAAAGTTACTTGCTCGGTTAGTACGACCAATTTCATACCCAGCTTGAAAGTTACGAGAATGAACTGAAGAACAAGTCACCACAAGGTCACCTATACCAGTCAGCCCAAAGTAAGTTTCACGGTTTCCACCTTTTTCAACACCATAGCGGCTCATCTCATGAAGACCCCTAGTGATCAGTGCAGCACGTGAATTATCTCCATAACCAAGTCCAGATAGAATACCAGAAGCAACAGCGATAACATTTTTATACGCTACGCCAAACTCAGCTCCAAGCTCATCTGTTGATGTATATAATCTAAAATACGCATTCGAGAAAAGAAGTTGAACTTTCTTTGCGCTTGCTTCATCTGTAGAAACAGAACAAATAGCAGTTAAAATTCTTAAGATAACTTCTTCTGCATGCGAAGGTCCAATGATTGAAACAACAGGGTTGATTTGATCACCTAATACATCTCTAATAGTATCAGACATTCTCATGTTGTTATCATTATCAAAACCTTTAGAGGCATTCACGATTGTGACTTTATGTTTTAATAAAGGTTTTACCTTTTCTAATGTTGATCTCACAAAAGTTGTTGGAATTGTGATTAAGATATAATCCGCACCTTCTATTGCATCTTCTAATGATGTTGTTGCGACAATTTGATCACTTAATAAAACATCTTTAAAATATTTATAATTACAATGACGTAAATTGATATCATCAATTTCATTTTGATCAATACCATACATCATAACGTCATGTCCATTATCACATAAAACTTGAGTTAAGGCAGTTGCCCAACTTCCCGTTCCTAATACGGCTATCTTTGTCATTTTAATCCCTCTTTCTAGCGATAATATGAATTGGTGTTCCTTCAAAACCAAATGCTTCTCTAATTCTATTTTCTAAATATCGTTTATAACTAAAGTGTAAGAATCGTGGTTCGTTTGTAAACAACACGAATGTTGGTGGACAAATACTTACCTGATTTGCATAATAGATTTTTAAACGTCCACCATTAAATGTTGTTGTAGGATTGATTGCTTGAGCATCAATTAATACATCATTTAATACACTTGTTGAGACACGTTTTCTATTATTTGCATACACCTCATTAATTAATGGGAATAAATTCGTAATACGTTTTTTCTCTAAAGCAGATACAAAAACAATCGGTGCATAATCTAAATATTTAAATTCTTGTCTTAATGCTTTTTCCATGTTCTTCATTGTTTTTTCATCTTTAACAATTAAGTCCCACTTATTAACAACTAAGATGACACCTTTTCCTGCTTCATGCGCAAAACCAGCAACGTGTTTATCTTGTTCTAAAACACCACGGTGTCCATCAATAACAACCAAAACAACATCACTTTTTTCAATAGAAGATAAAGCTCTTAATATTGAATATTTTTCAATATTTTCGTAAACTTTCCCTTTCTTTCTCATACCTGCAGTATCAACAACTCGGTATTTTTGTTCATCCTTAATAAATGCAGTATCAATAGCGTCACGAGTCGTTCCTTCAATATCAGAAACAATAACACGGTCTTCACCTAACAATGCATTCGTTAGTGATGATTTCCCAACGTTCGGTCTACCAATGATTGAGAAACGAATTTCATCTTCATCAAGGTGTTCTTCAACAGTTGGCATAATACGGATCACTTCATCTAATAAGTCTCCAATACCAATCCCATGTTCACCTGATACAGGAATTGGATCTCCAACTCCTAAACTATAAAAATCATAAATATGATCTTTAAAGGCTTGATCATCAATTTTATTAACAACCAAAACTATTGGTTTTCTTGATTTTTGTAACATTCTCGCTACATATGTATCTTCAGGTGTAACACCTTCTCTACCATTAACTGCAAAAATAATAACATCTGCTTCTTCAATTGCGATTTCAGCTTGCATTTTGATTTGTTCAGTAAATGTAGCTTCCTCTAATTCAATACCACCAGTATCAATTAAACGAAAATCCCTTGTTAACCATGTTGCATTTGCATAAATACGATCACGTGTTACACCAGGAGTATCTTCTACAATTGATAATCTTTCTCCTATAATTCTATTAAATATTGTTGATTTACCAACATTAGCACGTCCTACAATAGCGACTACACTTTGTGCCATATGTCCACTTCCTCTCTATACCTTATCCATAACTAACGCCATAATATGACTTACCACTTCATTTAAAGTCATATCTGATGTATCAATTTCAACAGCGTCATCCGCCTTTTTTAAAGGTGAAATTTCTCTATTCATATCTTGTTCATCACGCGCAGCAATTTCACTTTTAATTTCTTCTAAATTTGCTTCTAATCCACGATCCAAGTTGTCTTTATATCGTCTTAACGCACGACAATCAATACTTGCGATTTGATAGATTTTTAATTCTGCATCTTTTAAAACAACTGTCCCAATATCACGACCATCTAAAATGACACCACCACCTTGAGCCATTTCTCTTTGCATATTAACTAAGAAATCTCTAACAGCTTGATAACGTGAAACAAGTGAAGCGCCTTTTGAGACTTCATTATCACGGATCAACGATGTGACATCTTGATTGTTTAAAAAGATTGTTCCATCAGGATTCATTTTAATTTTCATATCATCAATTAATTTTGATATCGCCTTTTCATCATCAAAATCAATTTGATTCACCAATGTTGCATACGCAACACAACGATACATCGCTCCTGTATCGATATATGTATAATTTAAATTCTTAGCGACAAGTTTAGCGATTGTCGATTTCCCTGCTGCAGCAGGACCATCAATAGCGATCGATATTCTTTTCATATTTCCTCCGTAAAAAACTAAGGTCCCCCTTAGTTTAGAAAAGTAATTGTTTAATTATAAATAGTAAAATGATAAAAAAGATACCAATTAATCCTAATATAATATAATTCATAACGATTTCAAAACGAGTTAATTCTTCCTCTTCATCTTCTTCGTCATGCATGTCTTCAATTGACAAGACTTCTGTTTCATATTTATGATACTCTTCAACATCTTCATCTGGAGACATTGCAGCTAACTTTTCCATGAACGATTTCTTTGGTTGAACGACATCTTCTTGTGTCACATCTTGAGCCATTTTTTCTTCATCCTCACTTTTAATTTTCTTTAAAATATGTTGACGAGTATCATAATGACTTTTCCCCACACGTGCTTTCGCTTGATTGAGCGCCTCATTAACACTATCATTACGATCATCGATCATATCATATGTTAATGGTACACTTAATGTGTCATCAATATTCTTTTTTGTTTCAGGAATAAAATCTAAAAAATTATCTTCTTCGACATCTTGTTGTCTGTCTACCGTTCTGTTTAAAGGAACCTCTTCTTTAATTTGTTCCCTTAATCCTTCATATTTTTGAACCCTTGATTGTTTTTGCATTTTTATCACCGCCCCTATTATATCATACTCCCAAAAATTATGAAAATAATCTTTTAAATATTTTTAATTTGGTTTATAATAAACTTATGAATAGGAGGAATAAAAAATGTATAAAGTATTAGACACATGTATCGGATGTGGAGCATGTACTGCTGTATGCCCTGAAGTATTCGATTTAAACGCTGACGGATTAGCTGAAAACATCGTAGGTGAGGTTCCAGCTGAATTAGAAGCAAGCGCTGCTGAAGCAGCTGCAGCTTGTCCTGTTGAAGCTATTGTAAAATAACAAAATAAAAAGGCTTAGGCCTTTTTATTTTTATCTTCTATTTCTTCAAGCTCTTCTTTGATCTTATGCTTGTCTTCTTTTTCTTT
>CAMTOK010000033.1 GCA_947074115.1 uncultured Erysipelotrichaceae bacterium
TTGAAGATCCACTAGATGAAGATCCACTTGAACTTGAAGATCCACTAGATGAAGACCCACTTGAACTTGAAGACCCACTAGAAGATGATCCACTTGAACTTGAAGACCCACTAGAAGATGAACCTGTTGAATTTGAAGAAGTAGAAGCCTTTGCTAAGACTTCAATTTGCATTGAAATTGTTTGCCCATAGGCACTTGCACTTAATGTCGTTGTCCCTGCTTTAATTCCCGTAATCAAGCCTGACGAACTAATTTGTGCAATTGATTCATTTTCAATTTTAAATGTTGCATCGACAACCACATTTTGTCTGAGGACTTTTACATAAGTTGTACTTCCCGCACGTAAAGATATATGACTATGGTTAAATGATATAGGGCTTTCTGTGATGTGCAATGTTGCATCATCATAGATATAATTCCCAAATATATCGTAAACGTGAACAATGATTCGATAATCCCCAGGTGTTTCATAATCAACCTGTGAATCATCAACTATAAGGTTTGCATAAGAATAATCAAAGAATTGATACAGTGAATCATAATCTGGTTTTTCCCCTACAGTTGTACTAATATCTTTATTGTAAACTGTAAAGACTGGAGATGTCGTATCCATAACCAATAAATGGTCTGAATACTCTACATCTTTATATGTGAAAGATAATGGATAATATCCTACAAAAGGATAGTCTTTTCCTTCTTCGTTCTCAATCACAATTTCAGTTTGGATAATGTTTTCAATTTCTTTTAATTCTTCACTTGAAAACTTACTGACATCAACAAAGTTTGCAGCAAGTAATGTTGGTGTTGTTCCGTATTCAATAGTTAATTCCTCTTTATAGAATTGATTAAAATATCGAGGTGCTATTTGAACATACGCAATAACGATCGCAAAAATCAATAATAAAACGATGAGTTCTTTTCTGACGACAAACATTTCTCTAACATTAAAGTTTATTTTCATAAATGATTCCTTTTATTATTCCTTTCTATTTGAACAAGGAATGAAAGTGACAATCGATTTTGTGACCTTCTATTTCAATAACTGCGTAGGATTTATCACTCCCGCCCCTAGGTAGTGTTGTTGATCCCGGGTTAATGAGGTAGACACCTTCATACTCAACAAATAGTGGCATATGTGTATGACCACTAATTAAAACTTGAGCATTGTGTTTACTCAAAAAGGTTTTCATAGCTTGCTCTTTACTAAAATATCCAAAAGTGTGTCCATGCGTAACGACTATTTGGAAATTATCCACAGTAAATTGTAAAAATGAAGGCAAGTTTAAATGCCAATCATTATTTCCTTTTACAGCTATGAACTTTTCTAAATTTTCTAAATAACTTGTCTCACTATCGCCACAATGTATGTAGTAATCAGCGTGAGGTTCTAACATAAAGATATCTTCTAGTATATTATCATCTCCATGATTATCAGATATCACAACTATTTTCTTCATAAAATCACCACAAATATTATAACAAATTCAAAATAGAAATACTAGAAATCATAAAGAAAAAACTACCTAAAGTAGTTTTTTCTTATAACTTAACATAATTGTATTGTATTTCTGAAACATTTTTAGTTTCTATACTTTCTGCATTAACAACAATTTCTATTTCATTAACTTCTGGTAATGTAATTAATGAAAGTATAATCAAATCTTCTAGTGTTTGATCTAATCGTTCATTACCCAATAGAACGTTCGGTTCAATTGTAATTGAAAGAAGATTGTTATTGAGTTGAGCATCACTTAATATAACTTCATTATTAACATAACTTAATATTGTATTGACTTGATCAAAGATTGCGGCTTTCTCACTAATTCTTAAAGTAAGAGGCACATAATATACATATTGATCAATAATTTTTTGTGAAAAGATTGTGACTGGTATTGTCTCATGGATATAGTCAGCAGCGTATTCAAAGTTATTGAGTCCTAAACTTGGTGTAAGATTAGAAACTGGAATTAAACTATTTTTAAATGTACTTATACTATCTCCGTTAACGGTTAAAATCAATTGATCTATGCCTTCATAATCAGTCAACATATATGTTAATGCTTCAATTGTATCAAGGTCATTTACATTATTGAATAATGCGTCATTAAAATCAACAATAAGTTGATTGCCAGATGTTTCCACACCTTGCACTTGTAATTCTGAATTTACGACTGGATATAATCCGTAACGTGTTAAATCTTCTGATTTCATTGTATCGACTCTATTTCTTACTTCACTTTCTATATCTGTTTCACTATATAGATTTAATGAAATAGGTATAAGTTGATCATCGGTATCTTTATAAACAATTGTACTTAAATAGTATGATTCTTCTGGTTCTGGTTCTACAGGATCAGAATTGAGATATCGATAAGCAACATAAGTAACAAATAGAATACTGACTGCCATTAATATGATATATACTTTTTTCATGGACTCCACCTCAATGAAGTATATGAGATTATTTCTAAATAAGAACAATTATATTGTAATTACATCCGCCTAGAAACAGAAAAGTCATTATCGAATTGATAATGACTTTCATTTTATTTATTGTGTTGTACTTAGATAAGCATTATACTCTTCTAAACATAATCCTAATTCATTCATCTCTGTAGCTGCATCTACACCTACATATTTGTAAATATGAGGATTAAACTGTTGATTTGTAATTGATGCTTTATTTCTTGGGTATCTTAAGATATATCCATATTTGTGTGCGTTTTCATTTAACCATTGAGACAATTCACAATCTTCAAAGTCTTTATTTGAGACTTGTGTTTGTGTTAATGAAATCATTGTCCCTAATTGATTTTCACTGTGACCGTTGCTATCTTCTAAACTGTCAACAAAGGCTTCCCTTAAGACAAATCCTTCTACACTTTCTGATAAATCATCATACATCATTTTTAATGCTTGGTAAGCATTTGAACGCAAATACATTGCATATCTCACTCTAGGGATATCTTGAATCAAGATAAGATCTTTTGGTTCATATGATGCAATATACTGTTCTTGTGTCAATGTTGTTAAATAATCATTTGGATTAATAACCAACTGACCGATATGTGTCGTAGTTGTTAAGAGTTCCTTAAGTGATGATTCTGTATAAGATTGACACAGTAAGACAAATGCATTCACTTGATCTATTAATGATGTAATCCCCTCTTGTCTCAATCGTTCTAAGAAGATATCGACATCATCAACATAACTGTAATCTGTGTATATTGAGCTCATACTTTTATAAATATCTATGTAATTAAAATTAAAGTTTTCTTGAGTGAGAAACGCATTCTCTAAGGTATGAGTAACCAATTGTTCTGCTCTTTCTACTCCTTTATCATTAAATAAATAATTTAATCGTGAAGATAAAGCATTCCCTGTATCTAATATTTGAGATATTTTTGAATAACGTCCTGAATTCTTTAAAATATTATAATATTCATAGTTACTTAAATGAAATTGATCAAATGATAAATAATCAATGAACAAACCAATTTGTATTTGATTATTAATTAAATATTCTTGTTCATCTTCTGTTAAATACTTTTCTAACAAAACCCGATTATCATTGTTAATACCATTAACACGATAAAACTTATCAAACTTCAAATTAACGATATAAAAAGAAGACGCAAACAAACAAGCAATCAAAATGAATAAATGAGTTGTTTTAATAGACATAACCACGTCTCCTTCCATTCTTGTTTTACATTATAATACATTACGCTGTCTTTTGAAAGAAAAAGAAATTGATTTATTTCAAATCAATTTCTTTCATACGAATCAATTCCAAAACCGCCTGTATTCTTGAGTCAACATCTAGTTTTTGGATAACATTTGAAATATGATTTCTAACAGTCTTTTCACTTATTTGTAGTATTTCAGATATTTCCTTTGTAGATTTATTTTCTGTAAGAAGTACGAAAATTTGGTGTTCACGTTTTGTTAGTAAGGAATGCATAATCAACCTCCCAATTTTAGTATATGGGAATTATGTTGAATTGTGCGTGTCATGTAACACATTATACAAATTTTTTGCCGTTTCTATGGGTAAAAACTCAGAGAGTTCCTCTAAAGTTGCTTCTCTCATCCTTTTTACACTCTTAAAATGGGTCATCAGTGCCTTTTGACGCTTTTCACCAATACCTGGAACGTTATCTAATAACGAACGGTAAAGCGATTGGCTACGAACATTTTTATGAAATGAAATCGCATAGCGATGAACTTCATCTTGCATTCTTGTGAGTAAAAAGAACAATTCACTCTTAGGGTGAACATCCACTGGTTGCCCCTCTTGATCTATTAATTGTGCTGTTTGATGTTTATCATTTTTAGATAAACCAGCAACAGGTATAGATAAGTTTAATGATTCTATAACCTCTCTAGCGACATCAATTTGTCCTTTGCCTCCATCAACAATAATCAAATTGGGCATGGGTCTTTGTTCCATAATTAATCTAAAATAACGTCTGTATACAACTTCTTTCATACTTGCGTAATCATCAACACCTTGCACGGTTTGTATTTTGAATTTGCGATAATCTTTCTTTGAAGGTATACCATCCTTAAAACAAACCATACCTGATACGCTGTAAGCTCCCTGTATATGTGAGTTATCAAATAATTCAATAACATGTGGAGTTGGTATGGAAAGAAGTGTTCCAAGTTGTTCTACTGCACCAATTGTTGCAGCGTGATTTTTTTCAACCATCTGAAATTTCTTTTCTAATTGTTCTTTTGCATTATCATTTGCCATTTGAACTAACTTGAGTTTATTCCCTTTTTGCGGCTTAATGATTTTACAATCTAAAATATCTTCAATAACATCAGTTTCAAGTTCATATGGGACTAATAATTCTTTAGGCAAAGTGTTTGTTTGATAGAATGTCACAATAAATTGATGTAAATCATCATCAACACTATCACCCACGGGAATTAAATTAAGATCTCTAGATAAGAGTTTCCCATTTCTCATAAAGAACAACTGAATACTTAAATAGCCTTTATCAACATAATATCCTAATATATCGCGATCAACACGATCATCGAATTGAACATGTTGTTTAGAAGTGACATATTTTATATGTTCAATTAAATCTCTATATTCCTTTGCTTGTTCAAATCTTAAATCTTCACTCGCTTGAATCATTTTAGATGTTAATTCATCTATCTTTTCTTTTGTATCACCATTAAGAAAAGCTGATATTTCTTTTTTCATTGATTGATATACTTGTGTATCAACTTCATTAATGCATGGTCCTAAACATTGTTGTAATGAATAATATAAACACGGTTTTTTAGGAATATGATTGCATTGTCTTAATGGGTACAATCTATTTAATAATTTAATCATCTCTCTAGCTGCTGTCGCATCTGGAAAGGGACCAAAATGTTTTGCTTTTTTTTGTGAAGCATCTCTCACTATTTTTAAACGGGGATGATCTTCATTTGTCATTTGTATATATGGATAATAACAATTATCCATAAACATAATATTGTATTGTGGTGTATTGTCTTTAATTAAATTGATTTCTAACAACAAAGCTTCCTTTTCACTATGTGTAACAATATATTCAAAGTCAACAATTTCACTCACGAGCTTTGTTGTCTTATAATCGTGTGCTCCAACAAAATAAGAATTAACACGATTCTTTAATTTCTTTGCTTTACCAACATAGATAATACGTCCTTCACTGTTTTTCATTAAATAACATCCAGGTGAAGATGGTAAAAGTGAAAGTTTATCTTTTAATTGTTGATTCATTATTCAAAGTAAACAAGAGTTGCTCCTAATCCACCTTCATTAGGACCTCCATCTCTTGATGAAACAACATGTCTATTCTTTTTGATTGTTTGTTTTACACCTTTTCTAAGCGCACCTGTTCCCATACCATGAATGATACGGACATGCGGATAATTTAAAACAAGTGCATCATCCAAGAATTTTTCAACTTCGTCCATAGCTTCTTCATAACGCTTACCAATGATATTGAGTTCATACGTACCTGTCTTTTTCACAGTTGGACGTGCTGCTGAACGTACTTTTTTAACCTTTGTCTTAGTTTTACCATGCATGAAAACAACTTCATTCTCATGTAATTTAACTTGTAATCCCATCATATCAATAACAAGTGTTCCATTCTTTTGAATATCAACGATATCCCCTTCTCTATTCATCTTGATCATTTTAACATGATCACCAATTTTGAGTTCATGAGTTTGTTGTTCTAATGTATCTTCATTTGTTATAAGATTTTCTAATTCTTTTTTCTTCGCTATAGCGATATGAGGTTTTAATGATTGTTGATTTAAATCTTCCATAATCTTAGAGACTTCATCTTTAGTATCATTAACAATCTTTTTGGCATCACTTTGAGCTTGATCTAAAATCTTTGTTTTTTCTTGATCAATTTGATGTAAATGATGATTATATTGTTTTTTTAATTTTTCTACTTCTTTTTGTTGTGCTAAAATATCTTCTTCTTTCTGATTTAATAATTCTTCTTGTTGAGCAAGTTTTTCCATTAATTTCTCTTGATCACTTTGAGCATTTTCCTTTAACTCTTTAGCGTGTTCTAAGACAGATAGAGGTAAACCTAACAATGATGATATTTCAATAGCATATGATTGACCAACAGTATCTAAATTCAATTTATATGTTGGTCTCATTCTCTCTAAATCAAATGTTACAGAAGCAAGACGGATATCATCTCTATTTCCCGCAAATGTTTTTAACTTTCCAAAATGGGTAGATGCAAGAGTCATATTTCCTTTATCCAAAAAGGCAGTAAGAATTGCTTCTGCTAGACTTTCACCCTCTCTGGGATCAGTCCCTGATCCTATTTCGTCTAAGACAACAAGACTTCTTGATGTTGCTTCACTTAAGATTTGGATCATACGACTCATATGACTTGAGAATGTTGATAACGATTGAGTGATTGATTGTTCATCCCCTATGTCAACAAAAATATCATCAAACATAGGAACAATGGCTTCACTACATGGAATAGGAATACCACATAACGCAAGATAAGAAAGTAAACCTGCGGTTTTTAACGTAACAGTTTTTCCTCCTGTATTACTCCCACTAATTAATAACATTCTATGTTCACTTAATTCAATTGTATTAGAAATCACTTTCTTTTGGTCTATTAAAGGATGTCTCGCTTCTTTTAATAGAAGCGTTTGATATGAATCTTTTAATTGAGGAATACAACAATCAAAATGATATCCAAACATTCCTTTCGCAAATATGAAATCAAGAGACCCTAAAATATCCTGATTAAATCCTAACTGAATATGAATTGATTTCACTAATGATGATAAGTATTGTAAAATTCTTTCAATTTCTTCTCTTTCTTCTACCTTTAACATACCAATTTGATTATTAATTGATAAAATAGAATCTGGTTCAATATACGTTGTTTGCCCAGTTGCACTATAAGCATGTATTAATCCTTTAACCTGATTTTTATAACCAGATTTTACAGGTAAGACCAAACGTTCATTTTTTGTAGTCATTTGATCAATCGATAACATATCTTTACTACTCTTAACAATTGATTCCATCTCATGTCTGACAGAGGATTCTAATTGTTTAATTTGCTTTCTAATTTTATATAATGCATCGCTTGCATGATCTGATATCGTTAAATCAGGTAAAATACATCTTTGTATCTCTTGTAATAAACGTGCATTATCTTCTAAAGCATCTCCTAAATCCTTAATCTTAGGTGCTTCTAATTCATAAGATTGAATATATTTCTTAACAGATTGTACACATTCTAAATGTAATGCGACATTATAGAGTTCTTCAGGTGATAATGTTCCATCTCTTTTTGCCTTGGCTAAAGGATATTCAATATCATGTAAACCTCCTAATGGTAATCGTCCTAATTTAACAATCATATTCATTGCTTCATGTGTTAGCACAAATGTTTCTTCTAATTCTTCTTGATCATCATTGATTGTTAAAGACAAAAAGGCATCTTTTCCAAGAGAAGATGCACAGTATCCTTTGATTTGATCAATGATTTTATTAACTTCTAATAATTCTATCGTTTCTTTCATTATTTTCACATCACTTTATTTTTTCTATAATTTGTGAGACTTGTTGATCTTCATAACCAACTTCTCCAAGTACTTTTTTTATTTTTTCAATATCTTTCTCACTTAATGACAATTGTGTTAAGTCTTGATTTAAAATATTATCTTCAAGAATAGTTTGGAATTGATCTTCAGTGATCAAACCATAATCCCATGCCATATTTATTAATTGTAATAAGTTTTCACCAGATTTATAATCTTTTGTTTTGTAAATCGTCGCTACAGAAGAGACTTGTTCTGTAAGTTCAGGTACCGCTTGTATTATATGTTTTGTAATTGTTGTATCTTCAACAATCTCTACGCCATTGTCTACAAAAGGTATTATACCAAAAACAACAACAATATATCCAATAATGACGGCTTCTGCGACACTAAAGAGAAAACCTAAACAGCTATCAGCAGTAGAGGTAATTGTAAATGTATCAACTATTCCTTTCATTAATGGTTTAATAATAAAACCAATAACTTTCTTAATAACAAATAAGATCACAAATAATCCAATAAAGACAATGATTAAATTAATGATTTCACCTACTGTTGATGCGATAATGTCGTCTTTTGCATATTGATAAATGTGAAAAGACTGACTTAAAGGTTTACAGAGCGTAAATGTTAAAACTAAGACAACTATTGTAGAGAAAAGATCATACAAACGAGTCACAAACCCCTTGTAATAACCAAATAAACCTAATATACAAATAAAACCGACAAAAGCTATATCGATAAATGTTGAATTCATACAAAATCCCTCCTTAATCTTCATGGTATTATAACATTTAAAAATTATACTGTCAAAAACGATAAAAATATGTTACAATATTATATGAGGTGATAACGTGGAACCAATTACTCTAAAAGTGAATCAGACGACATTGGAAAAAATGAAAAAGTATTACGACAGCCAAATGGTTTCCGTTGAAGAGTTAGACCTTTACTTTCAAGCAAACGCTATTGGATGCGTCATTTCAGCAGATTCTGAAGGACGTGTAACGTTTGATGGGCAAAATTGTATTGAGGAAGCTAAGCGATGGTCAAAACGTATCGCACAGGAACTTGATAAATTAACCCATACCCATGATTTATATAAATTACAACACATCGGCACAGCTGAAACGGGTTCAGCAGACTACCTAGGCCCTATTTGTGTTGTCTCTTGTTATCTTCGACCAGAGGATATTGAATTTATCGATTCATTACATATTAAACCTCTTGCTGAATTAACAAATCAAGATGTTATTGCTTATGCTAAAGAAATCAAAGATAAAATTGTTTATAGCTTATTGATTCTTGATAATTCGCATTATAATAAGATGGTGCAAGAAGGTTTTAATCAAGCAAATATTAAAGCAAGATTAATGAATCAAGCCACTGTCAATGTGATGCAAAAAGCTAAAGAAAACACAAAAGTCAAAGTAATTAATCAATTTGTATCCCCTAAGACATATTTTAATTACTTAAAGAGCGAAGTGATCGTCGTTAAGGATTTGATGTTTGAGACAAATGCATCTGATAAATATATGGCAGTTCTTGCTTCTGAAATCTTATCAAGATATGCTTATCTTCAATATTTCGCTAATATGACAAAGAGTTTAAAAATGAATCTAAGTCGTGGTACAAGCACATCAGTAGATACAGTTGCTGCTAAGGTTGCTGCTAAATACGGGGAAAAGATGTTAACGAAAGTCGCTAAACTTAATTTTTCTAATACGAAAAGAGTAAAAGCATTGTTGGATGATGCTTAAAGAATGGTAAAACCATTCTTTTTTTATTATACATAAACAAAATAAAAACGAGATCGAATCTCGTCTTATTGTGATATATTTAATTCAAATATTGGAATCTTTACATATTGAACACCTGCAGCATCTAACATTCGTTTCGCCGCTTTATCACTTGGTGTATCATTGTACTTATCATCTTCATAGACAATTGTTTTGATCCCACTTTGTATGATTGCTTTTACGCATTCATGACACGGAAAGAGTGATACATAAATACGGCAATCATTTAAATTTTGTATACTGTTTAAAATTGCATTTAATTCTGCGTGAACAACATAAGGGTATTTTGTGTCATACAATTCCCCTTCTCGACTTTCCCATGGAAATTCGCTATCTTCACATCCCCAAGGTAAGCCATTATATCCAACACCAACAATTTTGTTATCTTTATTAACGATACAAGCACCCACTTGAGTATTTGGATCTTTTGATCTAAATGCTGATAATTTTGCAATACCCATAAAGTATTGATCCCATGATATAATGTGTGGCATAGTTTTACTCCATTTCAGAACGTAGTTCTTCTAATTTTTCTTCAAAGTAATCAGGTAAATCACTTTCAAATACCATTTCTTCTCCAGTAGATGGATGAATAAATCCTAAGATTTTAGCATGTAAATACTGTCCATGTGATGTATCATCACGTCTATGACCGTATTGAGGATCACCATAAACAGGGAATCCAATATATTGCATATGTACCCTAATTTGATGTGTTCTTCCAGTTTCTAAACGACACTCAACTAAAGACATGTCTTTGAATCTTTCAATAACTTTAAAATTAGTAATGGCTTCTTTTGAATTTTTATCTGTACAAGTCATTTTTTGTCTATCATTTTTATCTCTACCAATTGGCGCAACAATTCTACCAAATTCATGAGGAATAAGTCCGTGCACAAGTGCATAATAACGTCTCATAACTGTATGGTCTTGTAATTGTTCGCTTAATGATTGATGAGCATGATCGTTTTTAGCAACCATTAATAATCCACTTGTTTCTTTATCAATTCTATGAACAATACCAGGTCTTGTCACACCATTAATACCAGATAAATCTGTACAATGATGTAAAAGTGCATTAACAAGAGTTCCTGAATAAATCCCACTTGATGGATGAACAATCATCCCTGCTTCCTTATTAACAACAATCACGTCACTATCTTCATAAACCACTTCAATAGGGATATCTTCTGCTAAGATATCACAAGACTCTGGTTCAGGAATTGTAACGCTCACTTGATCATTATTTACTGTTTTATAACTCATTTTAACAACTGCATCATTTACTTTAATATTCCCACCACTCGCAATTGTTTGCCATTGTGTTCTTGAATACTCAGGGTAAAGTTTTGCTAAAACTTTATCTATTCGCTGTCCAGCTGTTGATTCGTCGATGACGATTTCGAAATTTTCCATGTTTGATACTCCTCTATTCCAACTTCCAATATAATGAGTCCAACCCCGATCACGATTGCCATATCGGCAATATTAAAAATCGGAAAGTCGTACCCGACAATAATAAAATCAATAAAATCTCTTACATAACCAAAGACGACTCTATCTATTAAGTTTCCTACCAATCCTGATAAAACAAGAACCAATCCAAAACGATAAAACTTTTGGTAGGCTTCTGTTTTATAGAAAAAATAGATAATACCCACTGCTGCAATTAAAGAAACAATGAAAAAGAAATTCAAGTAACCTTGAAACATTCCCCACGCTGCTCCTTTATTATGGATATATGTAAAATAAAATAAACCATCAACAATTGCATGGCTTTCTCCTAACCTTAGTGTTTGATCAACAACAACCTTAGTCCATTGATCTCCTATAATAACTAGTATTACCGTCAATGTATAAAATAGTATAGATTTTTTTGATATGTCAATTTTTTTCATTTTTATCACCTTTCCCTATTATAAGCAATTATACATTATAAAGCAAAAGAAAAAAGCACAAATGTGCTTTATAAGATAAATATTATGATCGCTAGGTAATGACAGAATGATCCAGCCATAACAAAGAGATGGAACAATTCATGAAAACCAAATCTTTCACTCCAATTCGGTTTCTTTATCATATAGATAATTGCTCCGATTGAATACATAATACCACCCAACGCAATTAATGATAAACATGGAACTGAAATACCACTAAAAGCATTAAAATCAAATAGAATAGACCAACCAAGAATTAAATAAATAGATGTCCCTAATATTCTTGGAGCATTCATCCAAAAGACTTTTACTAATATCCCAACAATAGCGAGCGCCCATAAAACACCTAAGAAATAATATGATTTTGGGGCTTCCATACAATAAACAATAATTGGTGTATATGTTCCAACGATCAGTACGTAAATCATAGCGTGATCTAATTTTCTTAAAATAAACTTAATTTTTTCACTACCTTGATAATAGTGATATAAACTGCTTGCGCTGTACAATGCTATTTGACTTAATCCAAATACTATGACAGCTCCCATTAACGAAAGTGGTGTTCCTTTATAAGCACCTAAACCAAATATAATGAACAAACCAACGAGTGAAAAACAGGCAGCAACAAAGTGCGTTTCACTACTAATTGGGTCCATTGCTTTTTTAAATAAACGACTCATTTTTATCACTCCTTACAATATAGTATTCATAACTACTTTATATATACATTATATTCTTAATTTATATAATGTCAACTATATATTGTATTCTTTGTTATTTTATTGTACTATTAAGATGAGGTGAAACTATGAACGAAAAATTAAAAGATTCAATTAAAACAACTCACGATATGAGTCATATTCAATTAGATCAAATACCTTCTTTAGATTTATATATGGATCAAATTCTAACACTATTTGATGTCCATCTAGAAGATAATAAAAGATCACCTGATGACAAACTTTTAACAAAGACTATGATTAATAATTACTCAAAAGAAGGATTATTAAACCCGATTAAGGGAAAAAAGTATACAAAAGATCATATTTTACAAATGTTAATGATTTATTTACTCAAGAATACAATTTCTATACAAGAAGTGAAATCTATTCTTTCACCCTATCATGAACATTTAGAGGATATTACACCACTCTATACTAACTTTTTAGAAAAAGATAAAGACTTATCTAATGAAATTCTTTCACATTTCCTTTCATTTGTAGAAAATAACAAATTAGATTCAGATAATGAGAATGATAGAACGCTTATATTATTATTAATATGTTCATTAAGCCGTCAATTTCAAAGAATGGCTGAATCAATGCTAGATCAATATTATATACAAGATAAAGAAAAAACCAAACAGTAATCAATCGATTTCTGCTTGGTTTTTTTAATCTAGTATCAACCCAACTTCTTTTAATATAAATTCTCCATTCGTTGATGGACATATACCATTACGTAATTGATAATCAAAATAAAGCTTATTGTCTCGGTAAGACTCTATGAAATGATAATGATCTATCGGTAATATCAGATTGTTAACAATCTCTAAGTCATGTGTTGTTAAGAAGACAACAGCTTGCGATCTTGATAAATGATTCAAGACACCCTTTACCCCTATAAAACGATCTTTTGAATTTGTTCCTTTAAATATTTCATCAATAAAACATATAAATGGTTCATTATTTTGGACATAGTCGACCATTTCTTTAATTCTCAAGACTTCGTTATAGAATGTTGAATACCCTTCTTTAACATCATCTTTAATACGCATTGATGTCATAATATGCATATAAGAACATGACATTTCTTTAGCAAAGGTATATCCACCTGCTTGTGCAAGAATGAGATTTAAACCTACACTACGCATAAACGTTGTTTTTCCAGACATATTCGAACCTGTAATACAACAAATATGTTCTTTTAACAAAAAGTCATATCCTTTAACGATATCTGGTTGAATAAGTGGATGACGTAAATTAACAAACGACAACGTTGTCTCCTCTTTTATTTCTGGAACACAGACATCAAATCCATCTCTTTTTAAAACTGATAATGATAAATATGCTTCCAATTTAGAAAGTTCATCACAAGCATTAATTAATGTTTCAGCATCATTCTTTAACCAATTTGATAAACATGTATTAATATAATGATCTAAACCAAAGAGAAGATTAAGTACCAATAAAGCAAATACATTTAAACGTGTAGAAAGTAACTTCGTTGCTTTATTTAATCGTCCTAATGAATCAATAACATTCATATGAACAAAGCAGTTGTCTTTCATTCTTTTTAATTCTTCTGATTCAAATTCTTCATTTTTAATTTTTTCAAAGATCAATAAGAAATCTTCAATTGTATTTTCTAAATATTTAAACGAATTAAATAAACGACTATAATATGGAACCATACAAATGACTGAAATAAGTTGTATAACAACACTCACCTGAAAGACGAGTTGACTATAAGGTTTAAAAACACCTAGCACCAAACAAGCCAATGAGACAATAACAATATAACGTAAAACATCAAAAACCCAGCTTGTCCAATTTGGTTGTAAATCAGGTAATGCTTCAATAAGTGCATCCATTGAACGAAGTGATTTCTTTGATAATCGTGCACCAATTGATTCAAGTTCAATTGAGAACCCTTGTTTAGAAGCCATTTCTTTTACTGCTTCTTGTCTTATTAAAACATCTTCTTTTGTATCATGATTTAATAAGTACTTTGATAAAGTGACTTTACCAAATGGAGTAAAACAAGAATCAATAAAACTAAATAAGGAAAAGTCACCAAATAAATCTAAATCATCAGAGATAGTTGATTCAACCTCTAATGTATCTTTTGTACGCCAATTCCCTTCTATACGATGAATATGTTTTTCAAACGTCTCTTGACGTGATAAATATGTTAATCGTTTTAGATCCATAGCTTTATACCAATAAACGAGAACAATAAAGAGAATTAAATACAAACCGCTAAAGATATATAAGGCATCTTTATTCATAAAATAACCACATAAAACCAGAACGATACAAAGCAAGAATGATATAAATCTAAAAAAGGCAATGAAATTTAACATTGTCTTATTTTTAGATAACAAAGCACCATTCTTTTCACAATAATTTAAATAATGTTGTTTTATAATTTGTTGTTGATTACTCATATTAGTAGGCCTCTATTATTTTAATTAATTTTCCTAAAAAACTATCTTCACCAAAAGTATTGACTTTAAATAGGACTGCCTGGCTCCCACCAGAACTAACAGCGACAAGTCGTAAAGAATCATGTTCTTGTACGATTGTAATACTTAAACTTAAACGATTAGAACCAATATAACTATATCTTTCAAAAACTAATACTGAATAAGAAACTGCATTTCTATAATGTTCTTCTTCTTCAAGGGAAGCTGTAAAACTCCCCTTGAGAATCTTATCTTTTAAATAGGCAACAAAGTCATCAATATCCCCTTGCATTGTTTTTGTATATTTAGCCATAAGCTTTACCTAACTTAAGAAAAAGAAATAAGCAAGAACGACAATCCCTAAGACGATACGATACCATCCAAATATCTTAAAGTTATGTTTTCTAATGTAACCCATTAAGAATTGAATAACCAAAATAGATACAACGAATGCAACTAACATTGCGATTGATAATAAAACGATTTCTTGATGTGTAAATACCAAACCAAATTTAACTATTTTTAATAAAGACGCTCCAAACATAACTGGAATTGCTAAGAAGAACGTATACTCAGCAGCTATAGTTCTAGAGACACCTAAGATCAAAGCACCAATAATTGTTGCTCCAGAACGAGATGTTCCAGGGAATACAGCAGCAATTAATTGGAAGACACCTATAAGTAATGCTGTTTGGTAAGTAATTTCAGCTAATGAGTTAATTCTTGGTTTTTTATTCGCATTTTTGTTTTCAACAATAATAAATGCAATACCAAATACAATTAACGCAATCGCTACACAGAAATAGTTATAGAATAATGCTTCAAAGTATTCATCAAATAAGATCCCAACTACAGCAGCAGGAACACAAGAAATAAGAATCTTAATCCATAAATAGAATTTATCTTCTTTAACCCAAGATAACAAACCTGTTGGTTTTAATGGATTTGGATTGTCTTTCTTACCAAATGGGAAGAATTGATTCCAAAATATAACGACAACTGCTAGGATTGAACCGAGTTGAATAACAACTTGGAAAACACTATAGAATTCTGCAGATACATCTAATTTAACAAATTGATCAAGTAGTATCATATGCCCTGTACTACTAATAGGTAACCATTCCGTAACCCCTTGGACTATTCCAAATAATATTGTTTTTAATATTTCAATCATTTTTAATCTCCTAACTTTTTTATTCTTATGTAGTATACCACAATATACTCTTTTTTCCAATTGATTAAAGAGAATTCATAATAAGTAATATATTCCATTTTTATAAAAAATATTTTAAAAGAATAGACGACAAATAATTTACCGTTCTAAAAAAGTGATGACCATAGATCACCACTTATTGCGTATTTATAATTTCTAAAATGTCTTCCCCATATTTTTCAACCCTTTTTGTTGAGAAACCAGGTATTTGATAAAGAGCCTCGATATCTCTTGGTAAAGCGTCAATTAGAAGTTCCATTTGTTCATTATTAAATATGATATAGGCCTTAACACCATCTTCATCACTTTTCTTTTTTCTATAGCTCTTTAAATCATGACACAATTTAACTTTATCTATACTTTCTTCTTGAAGTTTACCCATAGATTTCTGGACATAATATGAATCATATTTTGTTATATAAGTATTTAAAGATGGTTTATGAAGGCTCATAAATCCCTCAGCTTTAGCAAACATATCTTTTTCACTTAATTTTTCACTCTTAGAAGTCAATTCCATTTGCTTAATATAATTAGTCAGTTGATCAGCTCTTATAACTTGTTCCTTAATTTCTTTATTAGCTAATTTATCATTTAAAATTGTTTTAGGGTTAGCTAAAACAACAATAGATTTATAATTTGAAGAAAAGTATTTATTAATTCCAAAACGAAGTAATTTATTTGTCTCACCAGATAGTTTTATTTCTTTCAATAAATCTAAGTGTCTTTGATTTTGAGTTATTGGGGAATAAATTCCTTCTTTCTTGACTCTCCCATTAAATTCACTACTTCTCATAAAATCATTACCATTAATAATAATATTACCGTAAAGATTTTTACACTCAATTAAATAAGTTGTTTTTGGACATATGATTACAAAATCAATTTGTGCCTTTAAATCATTATGTGTCAAACAAATATCACGTAATACTATAGCAGGTAAGTGGCTGTTTTTTAATTCAAACAAAATATTTTGTTCACCTATTTCACCGTACTCATAATTTCGAATATCTTGTTCTATTATTCGTTGTCCCTCAGGATTTAATTTTGATTTTATTACTTTTAATTCTTCTATTAATTCTTTTAAAGAACTGTCTTCCTTATATATATTAGTTTTCATTTTTTCTTTAAATAAATTTATCATTATTCCACCTCCTCAATATTATATCACAATATTTGTTAATTAAACAAAATAATTATAAGTACCTTATGAATCTTTTTGGATAATTATGAATTAATGACAAACAATAAGT
>CAMTOK010000034.1 GCA_947074115.1 uncultured Erysipelotrichaceae bacterium
AATAAATGGATAAATAAATTTAAGAATCCTAATATTGAAGAAGAGGAATTCTTCTATCAATTCTCAGATGATTGCTTTTATCTTGGAATGGAAATGGATAGTTTTCGCTCACTTCATCATTATTTAGTAGACAATCAGATAGAAGACTTTGATCTCTTTGATCCTCAATCATTAGGACATATAAATGATATAAAAGTATTGTTTAATACAATTTTCTCTAATTGGAGACGGATTACTAGAGATTTGGATAGTTTAACAGCACAACATAACAGACAATGGTTTATTGCTTCTTTGGAAAGACTGCAACAACTTGTTAATCTCGTGACTATATAAGAGTTCTTAAAGAACTCTTTTTTTATCCTTTATTGACTTGAATAAGTCAGCGTATTATCATGAAAGAATAAGGGGGAATACTTATGCTAGATTATTCAAGAATAAATCATTACGCAATAAAGTGGTATGAATTATTTACAGACTATAAAAGTACAGAAACAACATTGATAGATGGATTTATAGAAGACTGGATGCGACTCGGACTCTCTTCTGATAATTATGAATCTTTTTATCATGAATATCCTCATTTAAAAGGGAAAGTAAGTGAACTTATAGATTTGCCTGATGAAGTGGAAAGTATTTCACATATCAAAGCATTAATACAAGTGATTCTTAGTCATTGGAGATATATAACGCATTATTCTCAAGATATGCTGTCAAGTTATCTCAATAGGGAATGGTTTGTTGTGATGTTATTTCGTTTGATTTCCATTACCAATAATAAGAAGTATCATCCATTTTTATATCATGGTAAAATTGATGCAATTCAAATATCAACACTTGTTATAAAAGAGAATAAAGAACACCCCTATTTAGAAACGATTGCTATTTCAAATGATAATCATGTTCTTATAAGGCAATCAAATTATGATGATTTAAAAGAAGAATTTATACCTTTTCAAGAGGAGATAATATTAATTAATAACGAAGATAGAGTCAATATATATAAACAGTTTTCAAAGCACTTTAGTCAACCATATAAAACAATAAGAGAAAGAAAGGCATCTAAATGGATAGTTAATCTAACAAACGAGCAAGGTGAAACGTTTGAGTTCTATGGAGATTTAGATCAATGTAAACAAATTGATTTATCAGATCTCATACGTGAAGCAGTTGATCAAGATCAATTGCTTGTTATGGACAATTTAATGAAGCCTGAATGCATTGAACGCTTAGAAGTGAGTATGATTTATAATGATAAAAAAGAGTTTATTGTATTAGATAGAACATTAGAACAAATTCAATATAAACTCTATAATAATGATCAATTAAGATTAGAAAAAACATACTATTTATCAAAAGTGGGCCAAACCTTAGATGAACTCTATGAAAATGTCTTTTATTATGAAAGAAAAAGTCTATCAATTCCTTTTTATAGATTCGAAGTTAATATTATTTTAAATAATAATAAAATAATTAATTCATATGAATTAACATCAAATGGTTTTCTTTGTTTTGACATGAATGAATTGTTAGATCAATTAACCCATATTATGAATTCCATAGAAATTGAATGTTTTCATTTGTTAGAATTAATAAAAAAACCATGGAAATATGGACAGTCGGATTATATATTGTGTCAAGTTCAGTTTCCTGGTAATGAAAAGTTATACTATTACCAAAGTTATGAACCATATATAAAAGAAGGTGACATAGTCATTGTTCCAGTAGGGAACTCTTATCATACAAAAGAAGCCGTTGTTAAATATGTTGAATATTATAGCGATGTTGAAGAGATTCCCTATGATATAGAAGAAATAAAGATAATAGAGAGTATAAAATAGGAGCGAAAGCTCTTATTTTTTATATATGAATAAAAATATAGGGGAAGTTGATAAGAAGATTCATTATAAAAACATATGATAGAATAAAGGAGGCGAAAAAAATGTTCTATATAAATAAAATTGATATAAAGAAAAATAATAAAATAAAAAATGAAAAAGGAGGGTTAACAGGAAAAGTAGTTGATTCAGAGGGCAACGCCATTGAACACGCTATTGTGAAGCTATTAAATAGTGATGGTAAGGTATTATATAAAATGATTTGTAATCAAAAGGGAGAGTTTACTTTTGATGGTCTTACTATTGGTCATTACATGATTTTCGCAATAAAGGATGATTATATGTTATCAACACGTAAGAGGGTCACAGTAACAAAAGGAATGCATTCTTTAGGAGAACTTTATTTAACTCGTGTTGGATACCCCATTGAATGACTAGAAAAAGATTGATAATGATATGAGTTATAAAAGACAGTTATGAGAGATATAGGTTATAAAATAATATGATATTCATTATAGGAGTTACAGGTGTAACTCCTTTAATTATGTAAAATTATGTTTTGGTTAAAGAATGGGTTTTCTCTTTATACCGGTACTTTTTTGTTTCATATCCTGTAATAAGGAATATATTTTATATTCTCAATATTCATATATGTTATGAATATTGCTTTGATCATGTGACAGGTCGTGAGGAGGGTAAGATGGAAAGAGATATATATATACTAGAGTATAGTCAAGTTATTGAAATTATGGGGACACAAGAAGTCGTTGAAGATTTTTTACTGACTAAACAAGATATTGATAATCCTTGCAGTCTTAGTGGGATTGTTAAAGATACTGAGGGTGAAGTCATAGAAGGGGCAAGTGTTAAAATATTTACTCCTGATTTTACACCTATCAAACATGAACTGACTCTTCAAGATGGAAGCTACGTCATCTCTAATATACCAGCTGGAACGTATTTGGTTATGGCGGCGTGTTCTTTAGGTCATTTTAAATTGTCATCCCCACAGTATGTGACCTTAGTTGAAGGGAATGTCAATCTTAATGATTTTGTCTTAACATTAGAAAGCATATATAGTGTCATATATGGGGTTGTGAAATCAGAATTAGGAAGATGTGTTTGCGATGCGACAGTACGAGTGTCTCAAATAGAGGAAGATATTGAGACTATTGTGGCTGAAGTTATGACTGCAAAAGATGGAGAATATTTAGCCACTGTTAGTGGTGCGGGTAATTATGTACTTGACATAGTCAGTCGATACTATGTTCAACTTGATAGACATTATGTTTCCGTTATTGACAATGAGTATGCACCAGTAGACATTATTGTTCGTGAAGTAGCGTTGCCGCCAGAGGGTACGATCAATGGTGTGATTACAGATAAAAAAACAACACTACCAATTGAAGGTGCAGAGGTAGCATTATATTCAATAACAGACGATGGTGAAATTATTGTTGATTTTATGAAAACAGATAGTGATGGACGATATTTTTTTGGTTATGTTCCAGAAGGAAAATATGTTGTGAAAGCTAAACTTTAATCATATTCCTTAAAATATGTCATGATTAGGTTTACAAATGATGAATTATTGAAAGAAAGGACGAAGGAAAATGGCAGAAAGAGATTTATATATATTAGACTATACAGATTGGATCACAATCAAAGGCAGTGAACAAAAGGTAGAGGACTTTGCATTAGTAGAAACCCCAGCTATGAACCAAAGTTCATTAAGTGGAAATGTAATATACCCAGATGGGGTAACAGAGATAACGACACCAATTATTGTCTCATTGTTTAGTGAAGATTATGTTCCAATCGCGCATGTTGAAGCTGAAAAAAGTTTAACGCTATCAGCGCATTACGAATTCTTAGATATTGCAGCAGGAAATTTTATCGTTGCTGCGAGTACAACAGGTTATCAATCAGCTTTTCAAGAAATAACAATTGTTATTGGAGAGAATACGGTCAATCTAGAATTGAATGAATATGCTCAAGAAATCGGAACGATTTATGGGTTTGCGTATGTTTATCAAACAGGTACCCCGGCTGTAGGCAAAACTTTACGACTAATGAAAGAAATCATAGAGTCTGGAGAAACAAAGCGCGTTGAGGTATCACGTGTCTTAATACCAGCTGATGGAGAATATCACATAAGAGTTTTAGAAGCTGGAACTTATTATTTAGAAGGAATAAATATCTATTCTGAGGTTAAAAATCCGACAACAGCATTTGTGTTTACTGGCGAGTCATTCCAAAGCTTTGATAACACGACAGTTGAATTGTATCAACACCCAGAACCGTTAGCGACGATTAGTGGAATTGTGAAAGACAGTACAACTCAATTACCAATAGCTGGTGCAACTGTGTTGTTGTATGTTTATGAAAATGAAGAAGAAATATTAGATCAATGGCAATATACGGATAGTAAAGGACGTTATGTATTTAGTAATCTAGTGGAAAGAGACTATTTAGTTAAATCAAAGGTTGTTGGAACATATTCATAAATCTATTAATATCAGTTTTTAACTGATATTAGAATATAAAATTTGTATTTATAATATGCAAATCATTAAAGGGGAACGAAAAAATCTATGGAAACAGATAAATATTTACTGAATTATAGTGAAAAAATCACTGTTACAGGTCCAGAACAAATTATAGAAAATTTTGATTTATCAAAGATTAATGAAATCAACCCATGTTCTATAAGTGGTTTTGTCAAAGACAGTATAGGAAAAACACTAGAATCAGTTACAGTAAATGTCTTTACAATAGATTTTGAACCAGTTACACATGAATTAACATTGTCATCAGGTGAGTATTGTATTTCAAATCTCCCCTGCGGTGACTATATAGTCTTAGCTACTGAATCAGACTATGACATACCTGAAGCGCAATTGATTTCATTAAGTGGTGGTCATATTGTTCTTGATGATTTTATATTAATAAAAAAACAACAGGGCTTTACGATTTATGGAATTGTATGGGAGTTTTATCATGAAATTATACAATTATTAAATCAAGTTGATATTCAAATATCTCAAGTTATAAACGGAGAAAAAATACCAATGTCTGTTGTCACAACAGCGGATGATGGTGAATATATGGTTGAAGTTCATGAAACGGGAACTTACTTTATTGAAATTAGAGATCGATATTATGAAACAAAGGATAAATCATTATATGTAGAGGTTATTTCTGAGGTAAGTCACATCTCATTAAATATAGAGGCAATCAGAGTGAATGACGTTCCAGAATGTACGATTAATGGTACAGTTCGGGATAAAAATACACTTATTGCTATAAAAGGAGCTACGGTTCTTCTTTACTTATTAGATGAGGATCAAAACGAACATGCAATAGATAGCATGTTAACTGATTCAAACGGAAGATACTTCTTCGGTGTTGTAAGGGAGGGAAAATACAAAATAAAAGTTAAACTTCAAGAATAAAAAAGTTTAATAAAGAAGAGATATATTCAAACAAAATAAAAAAGAGGAGGCAAAATAATGTTTGAAAATGATAAATATATATTAAATTATAGTGAAATTATCAATTTAATGGGTAAAGAAGAACACGTTATGAATCTTGAATTGGAGAATACCATTATTGATAATCCGTGCGGAGTGAGAGGAACAATTCTAGATAATACTGGTGATCCGATTAATGAAGCAATAGTCAAAGTATTTAAAGAAGATTTTACACCTGTTCAACATACCATAACACTTGAAGATGGTATCTTCGTTATAGAAAATTTTGAAGCAGGAAGTTATCTTTTATATGCTATAAAAGATGGGTATCGCTTATCAACAAAAGTAACATTTGACGCAATAACTGGTATTACAGATGTAGGACCAATAACGTTATTAGTAGATGATGAGGCTAATAATTCGATCTTGTATGGTACAGTATTCAAAAAAGATGATAATAAGCCTGTACCGGGAGTATTGTTAAAGTTATACCAAGTAGAAGCTGAAGTAGAAATTATTATAGCGCATACACTTACTGCGGATGACGGTGAGTACTTTATTCATAATTTAGAAGCAGGAAATTATCTCATTGATATCGAAGATAGCTTCTTTAAATTGGCTGAACCAATCAATGTTGTCATAGAAGCTAATACAGATCAAAGGTTATATATAATTGCAACACAAATTGCGAAAACAAAAGAAGGAACGATCAATGGTTTTATAAAAGACAATAAAACAGGATTGCCTATAGAAGGAGCGACAGTCGTTCTTTATAGAATTGATGAAAGTACTGGTGAAGAACTTGTCGCTATTACAAAAACAGATGCTGAAGGTAAATACTTCTTTGGATACGTTATTGAAGGAAATTATGTTGTCAAGGCAAAAGTTGTTGCCCATCCATCTTAATGTAACAAAGAAGAAGGTTCACATAACCTTCTTCCATTTTTAAATAAGATTAAATAAGAGAGAAAGGAGAGTTATAATGTATAGAGATTATTATGGTATTGAATTTACTGATGTCATTGGGGTCTTGGAGGGAGGAGTTGTTGAAACTGATTTCAATTTAACTCAGGTGACTGCAGACGTTCCTTGTACTTTATCAGGGGTTGTCGTGTCTTCATCAGGAGGCATAGTTGGTGTTACAGTGGGTCTATTTGACAGTGAAGATAGACTGGTTATGAGAGAGTTGACGCAAGACGCTGGAACATATGAAATGAGCAATATTGAGGCCGGCGTCTATACACTGGTCGCCTATATAGATGGATACAGAATCTCTACATCTAAAGTCCTTAATTTAATTTCAGGACACACTGATGTTGAAGACATATATTTATATGCAAACAGTAATGTACCTGCCATATATGGAATCTTAAGGGATGAATCAGGACAACCACTAGCTGGTAAAAGGATTACGCTCAGTGAATTTAGTAGGGTCGTCCATGAAATGGTAACTGCATCTGATGGTGAATATTTGTTCACAACAGATATTACAGGAACAGCCCCGAAAACCTATGTTTTAGATTTAGATGATAGGTACTATGCACTAGAATCAAGTATTACAATTGAAGTTATTAAAGATCAAGACTATAACTATGATTTAACAGCAAAGCTGGTGGAAAATTTACCAAAAGGAATTATTACCGGTGTCATTAAAGATAAGGTAACAGGTGAAGTGTTAAGTAATTCTAAATTAGGTTTATACTCAGTTGATGAATTAGGTGTTGAAACTCTTGTTAAAAAAACCGCAGGCAATTACTATGGGAGATATATATTTGATGAAGTGGAACCGGGAAATTATATTATTAAAGCAAAAACAATAAAGTCATACAATTAAATAAAAATTTAAAGAAAAGGAAGAAGTGAAAAAAGATGTATAGAGATTATTTTCAGTTAGAGTATACCGATGTAATAGAAATGTTAGAAAATGGAATTATCGAAAATAACTTTAGCCTCACTCAATATGGAGCAACAGTACCTTGTAGTGTTTCAGGGATTACGTATACGACTCTTTCTCAAGTAGCACCTGGTATTACTGTAGGCCTATTCAACAATGAAGGGAAACTCGTTGCTCGTGAACTATCTCTAACAAATGGTAAGTTTGAGATTAATAACATTGAACCAGGACTTTATACCTTGTATGCTGTTCAGAATAAACACGATATTTCTACACCAAAATATATTGAGTTGACAAGTGGAAATCTGGATGTAGGAAGAATCATCACTTATAGTAGTTATTATACACAGTGTATTTATGGGATTCTGTTAGATGAACAGGGTTTACCTCTCGCAAATAAAAAAATAAAAATCAAGGGAAATGATGACGAAACAAGTATTATAAATCAGGAGGTTTTTACAGCGGAAGATGGTGAATTTTTAGCGACACTTTATCTAACATCAAACGCTAGTATAACATTTGAAGTGACCCTTGTTGATCGGTATTATGCCTTAGCAGCACCAATATCACAAGTTGTAAATTCCGGGGATCTGGTAGAACTCAATTTAACAGGTATAAAACTGTTTGAGCCTCCAAAAGGAATAGTCACAGGTATCATAACAAATAAACAGACAGGTGATCCGTTAATTAATGCAAGGTTAGGGCTATATAAGGTTGATGAAACAGGTAAAGAAACGTTAATTAAATTGACATCAGGTGCTACTGATGGGAGATATATATTTGATGAAGTCGATGAAGGTAATTATATAATAAAGGCTAAAACAGTTAAGAGTTATACTTCATAATAAACTATCACTTTTAATATTATGCAGTTTGGGAAAGCAGATGTTATAAAATTAATAGATAAAGGAGTTAAATAATATGTATAGAGATTATTTTCAATTAGACTATACAGAAGTTATAGAAATTTTAAGTAATGAAGTTATAGAGAATGATTTTAGTTTAATTAAAATTTCTGCAGAAATACCGTGTGGGATTACCGGGAAAATTGTTGATATAACTTCAGCGGCAATAGGCGGTGCAACTGTTGGTGTTTTTGATGCCGATGGAAATTTACTGACGCGAGTGATGACTACTCTTTCTGGAACTTATAGAATTGATAATTTAGAGCCAGGAACTTACATTGTCTATGCTATTAAGGACGGTTATAATCTATCAGGACGAGTCAGTGTGACTTTAACGAATGGGGACCAAGAAATAGACAATATAGTATTATATGGATATGAGTACAATACTTCAATCTACGGAGTCTTAACGGATACCTCAAATAATCCATTAGGTGGAAAACACCTCGTTATGTATGATGCAAATGTGCATGAAGAGAATGTCATCCTTGCAGAAGTTTTTACAGCTTCTGATGGTGAGTACATGGCTCATTTTATCGCTAAAAGTACTATTGGGGTATGGTTTGAAATAGAAGAAAACGATTATGACTGGCCTGGGGATTTACCTTTGGTGTATGCCAACCCAGGAGAGCTCGTGAATTATCAATTAGAAGCAACAAAAATTGCTGAAACACCCAAGGGAATTATGACGGGGGTGTTATATGATCATGAAACCAAATTACCCATTACAAATGGACAACTTGGTTTATATAAAATTACGGAGACAGAGATAGGAACAGAAGAAATTATGATTAAAACGACTACATCAGATGATACTGGAAGATATATTTTTGAAGAGGTAGATGTAGGAAAATATATTATTAAGGCAAAATCAGTTAAAACTATAGGTTAATTTAACGATTTAATAGGGGAAGGGGGGAGCAAATGTCCAAAGATTTGTATATATTAGAATATAGCGAGATACTGGCCCTGATGGAAAGCGAAGAAGTTATAAAAGACTTCTATTTGACAAAACAAGATATTGAAAATCCATGCCTTGTCAACGGCCGTGTTATATCTTCATCTCGTATTCCTTTAGAAGGGGTAACTGTTAAATTATTTAGCGATGAACTCAAGCCTGTTCAACATAAATTAACAAGAATTGATGGGACATATCAACTATACAACATACCATCGGGAAACTATATTCTTTACGCTATTAGCAAAGGTTATAAACTTTCCATTCCTAAAAAACTTGCCTTAGTCAGCGGTGAGTATAACGTTGAAGATATCATTTTATATGAAGAAGTTCCAATCGCTAATGTTTTTGGCATTGTTAAAAATCAACTTGATTTACCTGTTCCTCATCTTACAGTTCACTTTTCATTAATTGAAAATGACAGACAAACACTAAAATCAGAAGTTATAACAGCAAGTGACGGAGAATATTTTGTTACTTTAAAAGAGTTTGGTGAGTATGTTGTCGATATATTTGATCAATATCATAAAATAGATACAAAAAAGTATATCACTGTATCAAAAGGAACTTATCTTGAACTCAATTTAACTGCTATTCAAACAAGTCTTACACCTGAGGGGACTATTAACGGTGTAGTCAGGGATGTAAAGACATATGCGGCAATAGGGGGTGCACAGGTAGCACTCTATCAAATAACGGATGAAGGGGAAAAACTTGTTGATTTAACATATACAAATGATGAAGGAAAGTATTTCTTTGGTTATGTAGTCACAGGAAAATATTTAGTGAAAGCAAGGGTGATAATGAAGAATGATGAATGATATATATCAATTAAAATCATCAAAAGTTGTAAAAATGCACAAAGAAGAGGAAATATCAATATATTTATATTTAATGAATTTAGTAAAAACTGATCCATATCTTTATTCTATTCTCTTTGTTGCATTAATAGTGATTATGTGGGAGTGTTATTGTTAAAATAACACTTCTTTTTTACTTGAACTATTAAACTATTTAAATAAGGGAATATAAAGATTTCATGTTTAAAGTTATGAAATAGAATATCAACATATATAAATAATTTGTAGCATATAATTTATAAATCAAGCATAGGAGGGATTTGTATTTTACTACAAATTATATTAACCAACTTACTTGTCTGTAGTGATAATGTAGGTATGATCGCTATAGCAACTCAAAGTTTAGAAGAGAAAAAAGGGAAAATGTTGAGATGGATTGGAGTATCTTTATCACCACTTTTTTTGTTTGTCTTTTTACTGATTACACATGCTTTATTCAATATCACATGGTTACATATAAGAATACTTGGTGGTGTTATGCTGATTTATGTGAATTATAATATGTTGTTTCATAACCCACAAAATGATGAGGATACGAGTCAAAGCTATAATTATAAGATTGCATTGATATCAATTATGATATCAAATATAAGCATGTCATTAGAGAGCAGTTTATCATTATTATCTGTTGTATCACGCAATGGGACATTTGATATGAATGAACTTTTTCTTATCATGATTGGATCAATAATATGTGTACCAATTTTATTAGTATTTAGCAATCTTGCGGCTAAATTAATGAATCAATTTAAATCTATTACGTATTTGTGGGCAGGATATATTATCTATATGTCTATTCAAATGATTCTCAGTGATGAGACAATTCATATCTTTTTAAGTTCTATAGAATTTACATTACAAAATCATATTGCTTTATTGATATCAATATTTGTTGTTATTTCAAGCTATCTAATCAATAACTCTAAATCTCATGATGCATCAAATAGAAAGAAATATATTTTCCTAGTATTAATGTCTATCTGTTACGCTATTTTAATGATAATCCTTATTCAATATGTCACAATTCACCCATCACTCACATATATCCCATTCTTTTCAGAGGTGTTTACTAAGTACGCTATTAGTGGAGCAAATGCAATTTATGCTATGTGTTCACCACCTTATATCTTCCCAACACTCGCTTTATTTATAAGTGTTATGTGTATAGACATGAACAAAATAAAGAGGGGTTACCACTACCTTAAACAATTAAGTCATGCAGTTTGGTTAATTGTTGTGTTATTGATCATTTATTTCTGTATTTGCACAATTGGACTTTATTTCTTGTTTGGTACAACACATTTTCAATGGAACTCATTCATTAACCTAGGATTATATATGATGATTCTCTTTAATTATATGACGATTTTTTCATTGATTAAAATAGTGACTAAAAATAACAGTTTAACAACACTCATTGGTTTATTGTATATAGTTGTTGAAGATCTCTTTGTTGAATTGTTAATTGTTTTAAGTGGTATTAATAAACTGAGTCTTTTATTTCCAAATTATTATATGCAAAGGCTTTTTCAAGGTAACCTTGATATGAATTTTATAGTTCATTGTTGTCTATCCAATGGGATTATTATATTTGTATGTATGAGTTTAGGATTTTATTTGATATACAAACGTATAGGAATAAAAAGGAAAGATTGATAAATTTACTTAACAATATCTGTATTTATTGAAGTGTACTGTTAAATTGTGTATATTTTAATTAAGAAGGAAATCATACATTATAAATAAGGAGGAAATATGGAAATCAAAAAGATTGATCATATTGTGATCACATCATCACGTATAGACGAGATGATTCGTTTTTATAGAATGATTGGTTTTTATATTGTTGATCAAGGCGATCGTATTGAGATGTTTTCAGGGGACTTTAAAATAAATATGCATATATTAGATCATGAGTTATCTCCACATGCATCGTATGTTATGCCAGGAAGTGCTGATCTTTGTTTTGAAGTTAAAGATTCCATGAGTGATATAATAGATGAGTTAAACCGCTATAAGATAGAAATAGACTTTGGTCCTATCCATAGGCAAGGAACATATGGAACGATGGAATCCCTCTATGTTTATGACCCTGAAGGAAATTTAATAGAATTTTGTTCATATGAAAAAGAACGTCAATCATTTTGACGTTCTTTTAGTATTCAATATCATAGGGCCAAGATTGGATTCCCCCGAAGTCTCTTACATCCGTATATCCCAAACTAACAAGTTCTTTTGCGGCTGCGGCACTTCTTCTACCGCTACGACAATAAACAAGGATCGTTTGATTTTTATCTAGGAGTGTTGTTTCTGCTTCAGATTTTATATCGCTATCAGTAATGTGAATGGCATCTTTAATATGTCCGTTACTAAACTCTGAAAGAGAACGTACATCTAAGATAACAAAATCATTTCTTGAATCCATTATTTCTTTAGCTTCTCGAGGACTGATTGTCATATATGTTACCTCCGTATTAGATATTGTACACCCAATACAGAGAAACAAAACAAGAATAATGGAGAATAATCGTAAATATTTCATAAAAGAATACCTCCTTATATAAACTATAAAAAATATATTATAAAAAGTAAAGTCATACAAAAGATAAGAAGTCTTTTTTGTTTTTGATAAATGAACTGATAAATAAGTGAATACAAAATTCATATTCATAAAAACAAAATGGTCATAAAAAGGTTGAGCAGTTCTCAACCTTTTAAACAGATAAATCTTTTTTAATAAATATTCTTGAAGAAAGAATAAAGATTATGATTGAAGCAAGTATCATATTTATGATTAATGAATTTGATACTGCAGTTCCCTCTAGAATCCCGTTGACATCAAAGAGGGTGAGGGGTGTAAAGTATTTTAAGAAATCTAACTTATCACTCACTTGGCTTAACATTTGAACCAAAATAGAAACAATAACAAGCCCACTACTTACACCATAAGATAAACGTGTTTCATTAAATATTGTAGAAGCAAGAAAACATAAACTTCCCATTAAAAGAAGAATAGCAAAGAGACCGACATTCAACATAATAAGCTTAGGAATATCTAATGCACCAGAGAAGAAGATTTCACTTGCTACAATTAATATACATGTTGCATAAATTGCTATAAAAGCAATAACAATAATAAACCATGTTATTTGTGTCATAACAATTGTTTTTCTTGAATGAGGTCCAGAAAGAAGAAATGCCATGGACCCTGAGTCTACATATTTAGCAATGAGTTTGTTAGCCATAATGACAATACAAATCATTGGGACCAAAATAAGAATCATCCCATAAAGATAATTTGCAATGAACTCAATAAGCGATGACGCCATATTGTTCATACCAAAGGCAGCGAATAATTCAGGCATGCTTTGAGCCATCATATCTAAACTTGCCGTTAAATTTTCATCAAACATAGCAACAATGACTGTAGAGTACATAGTGATCAATGCAATAAAGATTAAAATGATTTTATAACTCGATTTTATTTCTTTTTTGAGTAATGGCATATTAATCATGATGCACACCTCCATAGAATTGTAGGAACAATTCTTCTAATGATTGTTTTTGAATATCAATATCACTAATATCGTAAGGTTGTAATAATTGAATAAGTTCATTGATACTATTTGTTTTTAAAGTAATTTGGTTATAGTTGACATCAATGTCTTCATAGAACTGTCTAAATGATTGAACATCATCTTCATTCTTAAAAGTAATTTTATATGTTTTCTTATTGTGTTTAGTCAGTTCATGAATATCGTCAATAGCGACAATTTCTCCATCTTTTATAATAGCAACGCGATCACAAGTCTTTTCGACTTCTTCAAAGATATGAGATGACATAAAAATTGTCTTTCCTTTTTCTTTTTCACTTAAGATGAGTTCGACGAATTTGTTTTGCATAAGTGGATCTAATCCACTTGTTGGTTCATCTAAAATATAAATCTCGGGATCATGCATAAATGTACATATTAATCCCATCTTTTGTTTCATTCCTTTAGACATCTTTTTTATTTTTCCTTGAGGATTAAATTCAAAGAATTCAATTAATTCATAAGCACGACTGAGATCTTTCATGTCTTTAAAGTCAGCTATAAATTTAATAAATTGCATACCATTCATATTATCTATAAAATTAATTTCACCAGGTAAATATCCGACAGTTTTATGAATGATATGAGCTTGTTCAAATGCTTCTAACCCTTTCACCAAAGCTGTACCTTGATCAGGTTTAATAAAGCCCATCAATTGTCTTATTGTTGTTGTCTTACCTGCCCCGTTAGGACCAAGGAATCCAAGAACTTCCCCTTCACTTACCTCAAAAGATATATCAAAGACACCTTTATGCGAACCGTAATCTTTTGTTAAGTGAGATACTTCTATTTTATTCATATTATCCCTCCTAAGAAATAAACCCTTACTTTATAATTGTATAATATTGTATTCAATTTACAACTCAAATTTTGTCTCTTTGAAACTATTTTTCATATATTTTCGTATTTAAGCGAAAATACGGAACATATTTATATTATTGTGCCATTATATTTACATGACATTTAAAAAGAATAAAATAGAGACATATACAGGAGGAGTATTTATGGAAAGAAAAATGCCAAGTAATTTTTATTGGGGAGGATCAGTATCTTCATTCCAAACAGAAGGAGCAAGACATGAAGGTGGAAAGGGTCAATGTATTTATGATGTAAGACCAATGAACCCTGAATTCTCAGATTGGAATGTCGCTATCGATGCATATCATAGATATGATGAAGATATCGCATTAATGAAAGAAATGGGATTTAACTTCTATCGTTTTTCAATTTGTTGGTCAAGAATTATCCCAAATGGTGATGATGAAGTCAATGAAGAAGGTGTAAAGTTTTATAGTGATTTAATTGATAAATTAATTGCTGCAGGTATTGAACCAATGATTACATTAGTTCATTTTGATATGCCTTATAAATTAGTAAAAGAACATAATGGATTCGCATCTCGTTTTGTTGTTGATTGTTTTGAAAGATATGCAAGAGTGTGTATTGAAAGATTTGGAGATCGTGTTAAACATTGGATGTCATTCAATGAACAAAACTTACATGGTATGATGTTACGTGTATCTAATGCAGAAGAGATACCAGAAGGTGTAAGTTACCCAAAACATTTATATCAAGTGAATCACAATATCTTTATTGCTCACTGTAAAGCAGTAAAAGCATTAAGAGAAATTCAACCTGATGCTCAATTCTGTGGTATGAATGCTGTTACAAATATTTATCCATTAGAATGTACACCTAAAAATAATATGTTTGCATGGATGGCTTACCAATATATGAATGGTTTCCACTGTGATGTTTTCTCAGAAGGTAAATACCCTGATTATATGGTAACGTATTTAAATAATAGAGGTTGGATGCCAACATTTGAAGAAGGTGACGATGAATTATTAAAATATACAGTAGATTATATTGCATTTAGTTATTATCGATCTAATACAATCACTGAAGGTGAATTTGATTATGAAAGACCTTATCATGAAGTTGTTCAAGCTCACACAGTACAAAATCCACATTTAAAAGCAAATGAATGGAATTGGGAAATTGACCCTGTTGGATTTAGATGGACATTAAATGATTTAGCAACACGTTCTAAATTACCAGTATTCGTCTTAGAAAACGGTATTGGTTGGAGAGAAGACCTTGATGAGAATGGTGAAGTTAATGATGATTATAGAATAGATTATCATAGAGATCATATTCAAGAAATGGAAAACGCTATGTTTGAAGATGGTGTTAACTGTATTGGTTATGTAACTTGGGGACCAATTGATATTCCTGCAAGTATGTGTGACATGTCAAAACGTTATGGTTTTGTCTTTGTTAATAGAACAAATAAAGATTTAAGAGATTTAAGACGTGTACCAAAGAAATCATTCTATTGGGTGAAAAAAGCATTTGAATCAAATGGTAGTGATTTAGATTAAGACTCTTCGGAGTCTTTTTTTTCGACAATTATCGAAATACTTAGACAAACTGTATATCTTTTGGTATTATAGTTCACAGTAAGAAAGGGAGAGAGGAAATAACATGAACGAAGAGAAAAATTTAATTATTGATGTTAACGAAAAACCTGAAGGTTTAAAATGGTTATTCTTAAGTTTCCAACACGTATTTGCGATGTTTGGAGCAACTATTTTAGTTCCTAAATTAACAGGTTTACCTGTATCAGTTGCATTATTTGCATCGGGGATCGGAACATTATTATACACAATGATCACTAAGAAGAAAGTACCAGTATACTTAGGATCATCATTTGCATACATAGCAGCGGTATGTATTGCGATTGAAGCTATGGGCGGAGACGTATCAGCTGCACAAACTGGTTTAATGTTAGTCGGATTAATTTATATTATTGTTGCGATTATCGTTAAGTTTGTTGGGAAAGATTGGATTTCTAAATTATTACCACCAATCGTTATTGGACCTATGATCGCAGTTATCGGTTTAGGTTTAGCTGGAACAGCAATCAGCAATGCTGGTTTTGTAGAAGGTGGAGATGGAAGAGCAATGATCGTTGCATTAGTGACTTTCTTAGTTGCTGCTTTAATTTCAAGCCGTGCTAAAGGATTCTTAAAAATCGTACCATTCTTAATTGCTATTATTGTTGGTTACGTATTATCAATTGCTTTTGGATTAGTAGACTTTACAGAAGTTGCTAAAGCGTCTTGGATTTCAGTACCAGAGTTTATCTTACCATTTAAAGTAGGAAACTTTGAAACTTACAAATTCTATTTTGGACCTGAAACATTAGCTATTTTACCAGTAGCTTTAGTTACAATTTCTGAACATATTGGAGATCACACAGTATTAGGTAAAATCTGTGGTAAAGATTTCTTAAAAGAACCAGGATTAGATAGAACATTAATCGGAGACGGTGTGGCGACTGCAGTATCTGCTTTCTTAGGTGGACCTGCAAACACAACTTATGGTGAAAACACTGGGGTTATCGGATTAACAAAAATTGGTTCTGTATACGTCACTTGTGGTGCTGCAGTTATTGCGATTTTATTATCATTCTGTGGTAAATTCTCTGCAATCGTTGCAACTATCCCTTGGTGTGTATTAGGTGGTATGAGTATCTTATTATACGGAATTATCGCAAGTAACGGATTAAGAATTTTAATTGATAACCAAGTTGATTTCTCTAAACAAAGAAACTTAATCATTGCATCAGCAATGTTAGTTGTTGGTTTAGGAAATGCTGTATTCCCATTAGGTAGTGGTGGAGCAGCATTATCTGGAACTGCTTTAGCAGCAATCGTTGGGATCGTATTAAACTTAATTTTACCAAGTGAAAAAGAAGATGCATAAGCATCTTTTTCTTTTGAAAATAGAAATTATGTGTATATTAATAGAAACCTATAAGAAAGGACAAAACATATGCAAGGAACAAAAATAGTAATCGTTGGTGTTGG
>CAMTOK010000035.1 GCA_947074115.1 uncultured Erysipelotrichaceae bacterium
AATGCTATTTCTAGATAAAAAGAATCAATGACTATACGTAGGTATTAATTTTAAGGTGATTTAAGCAATTCTCAATCTGAGGATTGTTTTTTATACTATAGGACGTATAAAGTCAAAAACAGATCATTGAGCAAATATTATTTAAATTCATAGTGATATTTCTTCTTAGAAGTATTGGTTTGTCTTTACTTACTTGCTGCAATAAAAAATAGCTATGACTAGCTATCTTCATTAGTTCTTAATAAATCACTTATAATTTGAGAAATATCTCCTTCAATACAAAGAGATTGGTTTTCTATTTCTTTCGGACAAAAAGCTTCATATAAGTTTAAACAGACATAGGTAGCCTGTTTATTTGAAAGTGTTAATTCCCAAAAAGGGTATTTAATAATAACAGGGGTATTCCCTCCAACGCCGAGTTCAAGATAGAGAATATTTTTCTCTTTGTATTCATGTATAAAATCTTGATATCTTTCCTTAGCGTCATCCCAATCTTTGTCTTGCACAAAAGTGTGATCGCATCTTAAGTGTGTCGACATAGGTGCACCACATTTAGTGCAATAGGGAATAAGGTTATTTGGAACTTCCATATGCTTTTGTTCGTGAACCATTTGAGTTATGAGTTCTTGATTATCATATGTTTTATTATGACATCCTTTAGAACATTGAATTTTTCCATAATCTCCTTGAGTATAAAATAAACGTTCTTTATTAAAGTTGTTCGATTGAAATAAATGATCTACATTCGTTGTTATAACAAAATAGTTTTTATCTTGTACAAGTTTTAATAAGTTTTTATGAACTTGACTCTCTTGTTCGTCATAGCGATTAAGTTTAATGTGACGGGACCACCAAGCCCAATATTCATTTAAGGTTTTGTAAGGATAAAATCCTCCAGAATACATATCTAAAATGCCATAAGTATCTTTAAAATCTGAAAAGTGATTTACAAAACGTTCACCACTATATAAGTGACCTGCCGATGTAGATAAACCTGCCCCTGCACCAATGACAATAGCGTCTGAGTGCTCAATTTTATCACGAAGTTTATTGATCTGATCCAAGTAAGTCTCTGTAGATTTTAAGATCTTCTTCTTTGAAGACATTAAAGATAACCTCCATTCTATTCTCTTGATTTGATAAAAATTCTTCTACTGTTTGTATAGCTATTTTAGCAGCTTCTTTATTAGGGAAGTGAAATTCACCTGTAGAAATACAACAAAATGCTATTGAGCGTATATTGTGTTGCTTAGCCAATGTGAGGCATGAAAGGTAACAATTCTTAAGTAACTCACAATCACGGTCAGTTAAAGCACCATATATAATTGGTCCAACAGTATGGAGAACATAAGAACATGGTAAGTTATAAGCAGAAGTGATTTTCGCTTGACCTGTTTCTTCTAAATATCCTTGTTTATGAATAATATCAGCACATTCTAGTCTCAATTGGACACCAGCATACGTATGAATGGCGTTGTCAATACAACCGTGGCAAGGGGAGTAACATCCAGTCATACCACTATTGGCTGCGTTGACGATAGCGTCAACTTTCAATGAAGTGATATCTCCTTGCCATAAATAAATATGATCTTGTATTTCCTTTAAATCATTTAAGGTTGTTATATGTCTTTCTTTCTTAAGAGATTGTAAGTAATGATCTTGTATATCTAAGAATGATGAATCAATGGGTTTTGCTTCTCTTATATTTGAAAGGGCTCTATAAGTGTTAAAATCATAAACACTATTTTCCAATAAACGAAGTGATTCATTTTCTTTTATCATATAGTTGATCAAATAGTGAAGTTCGTTCATATTTTTATCACCGCTTTAACAGGACAAACATTTATGCAATTTCCACAATGAAGACAGTTTTCATTTTTAATAACAACAGGCAACTGACTTATATCAATACAATGTTGAGGACAGTTGTTAAAACACTGATGACACCCTATACAATTGTCTTTTACAAAGTATCTTTCATGTGTTGATGATTCTTTCGTAAATGAGAAGTTCGCTCGTTGAATAGGTTTTTGAGATAAATCAAACCATTCACCAGTCATCTCATTTATCTGAAATACTGTTAAAGCATTGCGACTTTCTTTCGTAGGATATATATCATACATATATGTGTTTTTATTAAATAAATCAATAACTCTTTCATTTCCTATCTCAATGACTTCACCTTGTATAGTCATTGCAGTACAGGATAATGTTGATTCTCCCTTTAACGCTGTAAGAGATATCCTAGGATTGCTTTTTAATCTTTGATAGAAATTCTTACCTCTAGCAGTTAAGAAATAAAGATGGTGTGAATCATAATCCATAAGATCAATTGCACATGTTATAGGATGACCTTTTTCATTAAGAGATGCGATAATAGAAGTATGCATCTCTTCTACTAAAAACTTTAAATAATTCATTTTACCACTACCTTTCAAATTGTATAAAGTTAAATATTAATCATGATATAGTTTAGAAGATATAAACTCGTTTCAATTATTAACAAAAGAAATAAAAAAATCAATAAGTTATGAAATAAAATATATCTAAGGAGTTTATATCAATATATAAACTCCTTAGTATTTATAAGTTTCCCGCTCTAATAAAGTGTATAGCTTTTTGGTGGGTTACCAGAGAAATCAGCAATGACTGCTTTTGCATGATCAAGATAGAAAACTTCAAAAATAGGGTTGTCAGCTGTTTGATATTGTCCCTTTACGATAGGATTTTCCATACATGCGACTTTGACATCTTTATTGTTTTCAAAAACAACTGTTCCGTTTAATCGAATCCATGCGTAGTCTACAGAAGAAACAGAAACCTCTATTTCAGGGTTTTCTTGAATATCTAAATAAACATCTTTTTGATTATTTGTACAGAACCATAGTTTTCCTTCTTTCTCAAAACAAAACATAAATGGACGGCACTTTGCCTTTCCATCACGTCCTACAGTTGCAAGGTATTGCACTGGGTTACTTTGTAAAAATTGTACGACTTCATTCATCTTTATGACCTCCATAATATTAAATTTTGATGACAACTACATTATAGGCTTAAGTTATAAAAGAGAAAAGTACGCACTATTAAGTGGTATAGTTTCTTCAATGATACTAATGACAAGTAGGGGTTAACAGGATTATTGACAATGTTTAAATGACTGTTTACAATATATCCATATAGAAATAATTGACTGTAGTGATACTTAAAGAGAGTAGTATCTAAAAGGATACTAAGGATATGGAGGATAATATGGAACAAAAATTACCGTTTTGCCCAGTTGAGACAACATTAACACTAATAGGTGATAAATGGAAAGTGATTATTATACGTGATTTAATGGATGGAACAAAGAGATTTGGTGAGTTAAAGAAAACTGTAGGTAAAGTCACACAAAAGGTTTTAACTGCAAATCTAAGACAAATGGAAGAAATGGGGCTTGTCAGTCGTAAGGTTTATGCAGAAGTCCCACCGCGTGTTGAATATACACTTACAGAGACAGGTTACAGTTTAAAACCCATATTAGACGCTATGAGTGTGTGGGGCATTGAATATAAACGTAAGTTAGGTTGTTCATTGAATTGTGAACTTTTAGGTGAACAAAAGGATATTGCTTTGGTACAAAGTACATTGATTTATATAGATCATGTCTCTTTAATGATTGAATTGATTGATACAGTAAAACATGAAACTGGATGTCAAAAGATGATTATTTATAGATCTAATCTATCAGATGATTTTTTCAAATTATCAAATAAATTAGCGAGTGAAATCATCTCAAAGTGCAGTGATTATAAAGTGAAAGTTGCTGTTATAGGAGATTATTCTCATTTTGTGAATAAAGATTTACAAGCATTTATTGAAGAACAAAATACAAAGAATGATTTCATATTTGTATCAGATAATGAAGAAGCAATTAAGAAATTAAATGATTAACTCATATACAAAAATTGAACAGAGAAAATATAATAACCAATATATTTCATTGGAGTATCAATAGGAGTAAGATTTGCGACAAAAGAGAAGCGTTATTATTATTTAAAGTAAGGCGGTTCTTTTTTATAACACTGTATGTGTCATAAGAAACAAATTATGTTATTATAGAGATTATAAAACAAAGGGTGGTGTATTGAATGAAAATTAGACATGCTTGTCTAGACGATTTAGCAGAATTAGCTCAAATAGAAATGAAATCTTACCCCAAAGAAGAAGGTGCATCTCTCGAATCTATTGAACAAAGATTAAGGTATTTTCCTGATTGTTTCTGGATTCTTGAAGAAGAGGGCGAAATAAAGGCATTTGTAAATGGTATGAGGACAAATGAACCGGATCTATTAGATGTTATGTATGAAGATTCACGTATACATAATAATGAAGGTCAGTGGCAAATGATATTTTCAGTTGTCACAGCACCCGCTTATAGGAACAGAGGATATGCAAGAAGAGTATTAGAAGATATGATTGTTAATACAAAAGAGAGGGGCTGCCAGGGAATTGTCCTTACGTGTAAAGAACACTTAATTCAATATTATTCTTCATTTGGTTTTATCAATGAAGGTTTATCATCATCACTTCATGGAGATGCAACCTGGTATCAAATGCGCCTTCGTTTTTAAATGAAGAAAACAAATAAGAATATTGTCATCAATTGTTTTCAAAAAGAGTAATGCAAATTCTATAAAGGAGAGGGATTATATGTTAGATATAATGAATATATTTGGTGGAATTATTATGATTATTATAATGATTCCAAATATAATCTATTTTAAAAAGTATCCTCATTCTTTTCAAAATCATTTTAAAAATAGATCAATTGAGATATTAGAACAAATAGGAAGATATGGTTGTTTTCTCTTTATGATGATTAATATCCCACTCATTCAAACACGATATAGCTACAATGAACTTATATATATTGTTGTTAATACAGTATTCATGATTCTCTACTTAGTAATATGGTTTATTTATTTTCATAAAGATTGTTTGTTTAAATCTTTGTCACTTTCGATTATTCCTTCATTTATTTTTATATTTTCAGGAATATATACCCTAAATATAGGATTGATGTTCTTTTCTTTGATCTTTGTTCCTTGTCATATCTATATAAGTTATCAAAATACAAAAGCATAAAAGCAGATTCTATTATCATCTGCTTTTATGCTATACTATACCACGAGGTGATTACATGACATTACTCCAATTAAAATATATAGTTACAGTTGCAGAAAAAGGAACAATTAGTGAAGCAGCTAAAGAACTTTTTATTTCACAACCGAGTTTAACAAACGCTATTAAAGAATTAGAAAAAGAAATGAATATTTGTTTATTTAATAGAACAAATAAAGGTGTTGTTATCTCTAATGAAGGTGAAGAGTTTTTATCTTATGCTAGACAAATCCTACAACAAACACATTTATTAGAAGAGAGATACCTAAATGTCTCAAAACAGAGTCCAATCTTTCAAGTCTCTACACAACATTATTCTTTTGCTGTTAACGCTTTTGTAGATGTTATAAAAGAATTTGATTCATATCAATATGATTTTACATTAAGAGAAACTCAAACTCATGAAATCATTGATGATGTCAGTCAACTTAAAAGTGAAATAGGAATATTATATACATCTTCCTTAAATGAAAATATTATAATGAAGTTACTTCATAAAAATGATTTAATCTTTGAGGAATTGTTTGTTGCTAAACCACATGTCTTTTTGAGTCAAACACATCCATTATCAAATCGTACTGTATTAAGAATTGAAGATTTAGAGCCATTTCCTTATTTATCATTTGAACAAGGTATGTACAATTCGTTTTATTTTAGTGAAGAAATTTTAAGCACGATAGACCGCAAAAAAAATATAAAAGTAAGAGATCGAGCAACTCTTTTTAATCTTGCGATAGGATTAGATGGATATACGATCAGTTCTGGTATGATTCATCATGAATTAAACAGTCAAAATATAATTGCTATTCCCTTAGAATATAATGAACACATGAGAATAGGAACGATACGAAAGAAAGGTTTCCAATTGAGTCGTTATGCACATTCTTATGTGGAAAAGTTAAACTATTATGTGAATAACCATTAACAATGTTGATATAGTTTAAAACTATAAACAACGTTGTTTTTTTATATTATTCAAGGAATGGATTTTTATATATACTGTAATCACAAGAAGGAAAAGAGTCTCTCTGCACTTATATAGTGTATAGAGTACTCGTATTCCTGGTAGGGGGAGATTAAGATGAACGCACCATTTCGATATGATATAGTAGGAAGTTATTTAAGACCAGAAATATTAAAACAAGCAAGAATTGATTATAAAAACAATACAATAACTGAATTAGAACTCAAGGCAATTGAAGATCAATGTATAAAAGAGTTAATCTTAAAAACAAAAGAATTAGGATACAATGTGATCACTGATGGAGAGTTTAGAAGAAGTTCATGGCATTTAGACTTTATGTGGGGATTTCATGGCGTAGAACACAAATCCACACAAACAGGGATTCCGTTTCATGGAGAAGACGCATTGATAGATGATACATATTGTACATCTCACATCACTGTATCTGATCATCCATTTGTAGAACATTTTAAATATGTTAAACAATTTGAAGATGAAAACACTGTCGCAAGGCAGACAATACCATCGCCTGCACAATTTCTATTTCAAATGATTATGCCTGCAAACTTAGAACAAACAAAAAGCATTTATCCAAATGAAGAGGAACTTATTTTAGATATTGCTAATGGATATAAAAAGGTCATCAGTGACTTATATGATTCAGGTTGCCGTAATATTCAATTTGATGATTGTACATGGGGTGTCTTTGTTGATCCTGCAGCGTGCTTTATTTTAAACACTGATGAAAATGGATTGAATGAGATTATAAATAAATTTATAAGAATTAATAATTTAGCTATTGAAGATCATCCTAGTGATCTTGCTTTGACAATGCATATTTGTCGTGGTAATTTTCATTCAACATGGGCATGCCAAGGAAGTTATGAAAAAGTAGCTAAAGAATTGTTTACAAAGACAAATGTTAATGCATTCTATTTAGAGTTTGATGATGAAAGATCTGGTGATTTTTCACCACTTCGTTATGTTAATAACGATAAGAAAGTGGTCTTAGGATTAATAACATCAAAAGATCCAACATTAGAAGATAAAGAAACAATAAAAAAGAGAATTCAAGAAGCAACTGAATATCTTCCTTTAGAACGCTTATGTTTAAGTCCACAATGTGGTTTTGCTTCTACAGAAGAAGGTAATAAATTAACATTTGATCAACAATGGGACAAATTATTACTTGTTAAAGCAATAGCCAAAGAAGTTTGGTAATCCTTGTAAAAAGACTCGTCAATATAATTGATGAGTCTTTAAATATCTAAAGGCCTCTTAATTAAACCAGTCATTTATCCTTTTATTTCTTATTATATATTTATGAAATAAGTTAACATTAAATATATAATTAAGGAGTATGGTAAGTATAAATAAGAGGGGGCATTTAAATGTTATTAAAAGGACTGGCTATAGTCGTGTTCATTGTTTTCATTCTCTATATTATATCTGTATATGCCTTATTTCATATAGGGGTTAAAAGACAAAGGACAGTTAAAAATACTGATTTATGGTTAAAGACGTGGGGGAAAAGTGCACCAATCATTAAGAAAAATATAGATGACATCATGGCACAAGAACCAATACAAGTTCATATAGAGTCTTTTGATGGGTTAGAATTAAATGCTTATGTACTTGAAGCACCTCAAAAGAGTACAAAGGTATTTATCGCTATGCATGGATTTAGAAATCAAAATTTTGCAGATATATCGGGTTGGTCTATTATGATGCATCAACAAGGTTACAATGTCATTATGCCTGATCAAAGGGCTCATGGTGAAAGTGAAGGGAAATATACTTGTTATGGAACTAAGGAGAAGTACGATTGTCGTCAATGGATCGATTTTGCGATAAAGAGATATGGTGATGATTGTGAGATTATTTTGGGTGGTGTCTCAATGGGATGTTCAACGATTTTAATGACATTAGGTTTTGACGATCTTCCTCCCCAAATAAAAGGATGTATTGCTGATTGTGGTTTTACATCACCTCATGACATTTTTACTTATTTATTTAAAAACTCAATACATTTACCTCTAGCAGTATTTAATGGATTCTCTTGGTATACTGAAAGAAAAAAAATTTTAAATTTAAACGCATCATCAACAATAGAAGTCTTAAAAAAGACCGATATTCCAATACTATTTGTCCATGGAACATGTGATAAACTTGTTCCAATAGAAATGACAAAAATAAACTATGAAGTTTGTCATTCTCGTAAGGAATTATTAATTATAGAAGGTGCCCCACATGCATCAAGTTATATATACAATCCAGAATTATGTAAACAAAAAGCACTGTCGTTTTTTGGAATAGTGTAGGCTAACGATACTTTGTATCGTTTTTCTTTACCATTGAATATACATACAAAAATTGTGATATAATGGTTGAAATGTCTAAGTAAAGGAGAGATATATGGATGAAGTGGAAATTAAGGAAATTATAAAAAAATTTAAAGGTTGCCAAAAGATATTGTCAGCAGCTGGAGATGATGTCAGACAGTACATCATTATTCAAATGTTGGAATCTGATTCAACCATAAGTTGTGGGGGAATGCGTGTTGGAGAAATCGCCGCGAGAACCCATTTATCAAGACCAGCAATTTCACACCATTTAAAAGTTTTGAAAGAAGCGGGTATTATCAAAATGAGAAAAGAGGGAACAAAAAACTTCTATTATTTTGATGTCGATTTGGTTGAACTTGATAAGTTAATTCAATTAATGTGTCATACAAAACTCATTATGCAGAAATTACCTGATCGTAGTAAAAAAGCATATTAATACATAGTACACACGATATATATGTGTTAATTAAAACCATTAGGAAAACTATCCATTAAATTCTCGAAGGATTATGATGTAGAAGTGAAGTATTACCAGTATCTTATTATTTGATCGTAGATGTAAAGGGCAAGATTTAGTTAAAGATGCTGGAGGGGAATAAGTTCTATAAGTGAAAAACCTAAACTTTTTTTCGCTCAATTGAAAATATCAATCAACGAAATATAAAAGAAGACTAGGAAAAACGTCTAGTCAAAGTTATTAGGGATAAAAAAAGATATTCTTTGGTAGATAAGATTATCTAAAGTGATGAAATATTTATAGAGATTTTATAAAAGTGAGTTTCAAACCCCGTTTAACGGAACAACTCAACATATAAAGATGTACACAAAATACTTATTGTAAAGTGATTAAATATAAATAAACAGGATAGGGCCTGTTTGGAACGTTATAACTTGATGATGGAACTGTTCATATTTGAACATATCAAGTCAGTATGAAATCGTTTGATTTATTATCATACGTATATAGATTCTCAGTCTTGGCAGAGACGTATTTAACTCTTGCATATGTTATTCAATCATGATTTGGAATGTATTATAGACGATATATTCTAAACACTTAAGTGTATGGTTTATAAAAATGACGGACATGTTGAGATGCGTTATCATGATAACGCAACGAATCAGAACAAATAATAAGAAAAGAGGGGTAATATTAATGGAACAGCTACAAGCAATGATAGAAAGACATAGTGTTAGAAAATATAAAGATCGACCTATTCCTGTTGATATTATTAAAGAATTACAAGAAGAGATTGACCTTTGTAATGTAAGAGGGCACTTAAATATTCAGCTAATAACAAATGAACCAAAAGCATTTGATTCAATGATGGCAAAGTATGGACATTTTGAAGGTGTTCAGAACTATATTGCTTTAATTGGAAAGAAAGAGAAAGACTTAGACGAACGTGCTGGATATTTTGGTGAAAGAATTGCATTGAAAGCACAAATGTTAGGATTAAATACATGCTTTGTCGCAATGACTTTTAAAAAAGGGGCAACAAAAAAAGTCTGTTCCATCGGTAATGGTGAAAAATTAGTTTGTGTCATTTCCTTAGGATATGGCGTCAACAAAGGTATTGCTCACCAGTCTAAACCAATGAGTGATCTATGTGTTCATGAAGGTGATATGCCTGATTGGTTTAAAAGAGGTATGGAATGCGTTATGTTAGCACCTACCGCTATGAATCAACAAAAATTTAAAGTTGAATTAAAAGACGACAAAGTCATTATTCAATCAACGGGTGGTTTTTACAATAAAATTGATTTAGGTATTGTAAAATATCACTTTGAAATCGGGTCTAATATATAGATCCGATTTTTTGATATATGATTATGTATTGTATTCATATGAAAAGTCTTTATAATTGATGGTAGATATAGGAGTGAAGGTATGAAAAGAGAATATAAGAGTTTAGAGAGTTCATTATATGATGAATGTGCAAAGCAATTGGTAGCTGCATTTAAAGAAGCTCCATGGAATGAAGACTGGACGTATGAAGAGGCGTATACACGTATAGATGAGATTATGTGTTCACGTGTTTCAAGGGGATATGTTATTTGTGAGGACAATCACGTTGTCGCAATGGCATGTGGAAGAATCATGACGTATCAATCAAATAAAGAGTTTTGGATTGATGAATTGAGTGTTCATCCTCATGTCCAATCTGGTGGATTAGGATCATCATTGTTAAACTTTATTAAAAATGAAGTTACAAAAGAAGGAATAACTCATATCTGTTTGAATACGACAAAGGGATTTCCTTGTGTAGATTTCTATAAAAAGAATGAATTTAAAACACAAGAAAACAATGAATTTATGTACTGTGTACTTAATGGGGGTAAGTGATATGGATTTTTTTCAAGATTACATAAATATTTTAAATAAAGAACTTAAACCTGCGATGGGGTGTACTGAACCTATCGCTATAGCATATTGTGCTTCAGTTGTTAAAGATGTTTTAAAGACTATTCCAACATCAGTACAAATCGAAGTCAGTGGAAATATCATTAAAAATGTTAAAAGTGTTATCGTACCTAATACTGGACAATTAAAAGGCATAAAAACAGCAGTCGCAATAGGACTGTGTGGAGGACAATCGCAGTTAGGCTTAGAAGTCTTATCGCAAATCAATGATGACGACCGTCGATTAATGAGAGAGCTTCTAGATCAAGATTGCATTGAAGTTATTCCGAGAGAGACACCTCATTGTCTTGATCTTTATATAACGGCGACTTGCGAGGAAGAAGTTGTTAAGGTACATTTGGTCGATGATCATTTGAACATTGTTTATGTTGAAAAAAACGGTGATGTTTTATATCAACGTGAAGGATATCAAATGAGTGAAGATGATTTATATCAAACATTGACTATGGAAAAAATCTATCAATTCGCTAATGAAGTTGATTTATCTAAGGTATCAAATAAGCTTAAGATGCAAATAGATTATAATAACGCTATATCTAAAGAAGGTCTAAATTTAACGTACGGGGCTAATATTGGAAAGGTCTTACTTAAATGTTATGGTGATGATGTTAAGATCAGAGCAAAGGCTATGGCAGCTTCGGCTTCGGATGCAAGAATGAATGGGTGTGAATTGCCTGTTGTGATCAATAGCGGAAGTGGAAATCAAGGGATTACAGTATCATTACCACTTTTAGAATATGCTCAGGAATATCAAGTTAAAGATGAAGTCTTGTATCGTAGTTTAATTATTTCTAATTTATCAGCAATCTATATAAAATATAAAATTGGTAAACTTTCTGCATACTGCGGTGCAGTTAGTGCAGGCGCTAGTGCTGGTGCAGGTATAGCTTACATGTTAAACGGTGACTACCGTAGCGTAGCACATACTTTCGTTAATGCATTAGCAATTACATCTGGTATTGTTTGTGACGGGGCTAAGGCGTCTTGTGCTGCAAAAATAGCAGCATCAATCGATGCTGGCATATTAGGATATGAAATGCACAATTGCGGTGAACAATTCTATGGTGGTGATGGTATTGTTTCAAAAGGTATTGAAAATACAATAGAAAACATTTCTTGTCTTTGTCAACAAGGTATGAAAGAAACCGATAAAGAAATTATTCGTATAATGAATTGTCCATATTAAAGGAGTTGTGCACACTATGTGCACAACCTCTTTTTATATAAAGAAACAAATGTAAAAAGATAAATAAGATAAATACACCATCCAAAGACAATAGGGGATAAGTAACAACGAACCAATATGAGAAACCCAGTAAAAAGCAACAATAAGAAAGAAAGAATAAAATAAGATGGATATTGAACATAACAATGAAAGAAGATACCATTGTAAATTATAAAAGAGAAAAGGCCAAATAAAATTAAGTATTAATAAAATAAGGAATAACGCTATGCAGATCAATAGATGTGAATCTTCAGCGTCTATATCTATAACACAATACATAGAAATCCCTATAAATAAATAGAGAAAAGCCCAAACGATTGGAAATAACCAGATTTGAAATGATAAAGGTGCTTGAATAATAAAAGTATATATATTTAAATGTTGATGTGTCAACATAGTTGCAATAGTTCCAGTTAACATAGGGATTAAGAGACAAAACGTTAACTTCTTAAGATTTAAGTTCATAGTTAACCTCCTCACTATACTTATGAGTTTCAGTTCATAAATAGTAGAAAAAAGAGAACGAAAGAGAATAGAGAAAGAAACTCACATAGTTATACACACCTGTGCGTAACTATGTGAACATGTGCATAAGTCGAAGTTAGTCACATTTTAGTCACAATGTGGATAAATTGTGACTAAGTGCATATTGAACCAAAAGTTCACAAAAATTTTATTAATATATAAGTTATAAGAAATAATGTTTCAGAATGTGAGTGATTTATATCTTTCTTAATATAATTATGAAATAATAGCCATGGAGGATACTTTATGGAAAAAATAATAAACATAGCTTATATCGGTAATGGGAAGAGTGCAAATAGATATCATATCCCATTTGTTTTGACACGTCAGCAAACATTTCATATTAGTAAGATATTTGATATTCATATTCAACATGAGACTTGGAAGAAGATTGATGGTGTCGTCTATACTAATAATGTTGATGATTTATTAAATGATGAATCAATTGATTTAATTGTCATTTGTACTGCTCATCATTTACACTATGATTACGCAAAGAAAGTATTAAACAGTGGTAAGCACTGTTTGGTTGAAAAACCATTTACAGAAACGTCACAAGAAGCAAAAGAACTTTTTACTCTTGCTAAAGAAAAGAACTTATATTTAAGTGCATATCAAAACAGAAGATATGATAGTGACTTCTTAACTGTTCAATCTGTTATTGAAAGTGGTGTTCTAGGAGACTTATTAGAAATAGAAATGCATTTTGATTACTATCGTCCTTATATCCCAGAATCAGTACATGAATTTCATCCAGCGTTTTCATATCTATATGGACACGGGTGTCATACATTAGATCAAGTCATCAGTTATTTTGGAAAGCCAGATCATATTCATTATGATGTGAGACAGTTATTAGGATCAGGGCGAATGAATGACTATTTTGATTTAGACCTTTATTATGGTACATTGAAGGTTTCAGTGAAATCGAGTTATTATAGAATAAAAGAACGTCCTAGTTTTGTTGTTTATGGCAAGAAAGGGATGTTTGTTAAGGAAACAAAAGATAGACAAGAAGAACATTTAAAGGTTTTCTTTATGCCAACACAAACAGGTTTTGGAGAAGATTTACCACAACATTATGGTGTATTAACTTACTATGATGATCAAGATATCTATCATGAAGAAAAAGTACCAACCGTTCATGGAACTTATGCAAGTGTATATGATGGTATTTATGAGTGTTTGATTCATGGTAAAGATCCTGTGATTAAAGAAGAGGAAACTCTTTTACAAATAGAAATATTAGAAAAAGGTGTTTCACATCTAAAGTAAACAAAAATTGAAATGGATCTCATTGACTTATTTGTCAAATAAAAGAGATTCATTTTTTTATTTAAATCAATCTTTGTTTTATTGTGTAGGAATTTGTCAAGTGCGTAAAAAGGGTAGGGGAGAAGGGGAGAAAAATCATGTTTTAATATGGTAAAACTTGGTCATACTCTTAATAAGGAGAGTCTATATGAAACTAGAAAATAAAGTCGCTATCGTGACATCATCCACTAAGGGAATTGGGTTAGAATGTGCATTAGAGCTTGCAAGAGAAGGTGCTATTGTTTATATGGCCGTTAGGCGTGTTGATGATACGTTAACTATTATACAAGAGTATATTGATCAAGGATTAAAATTGATACCAGTCTTTTTTGACGCTACTGAAGAGTCTTCATATATATCAATGATTGAAACAGTCGTTCATGCTGAAAATAAAATTAATATATTGGTTAATAACTTTGGTATAGGAAAACCAAAACAAGATTTTGATATAAATTTAACACACGAAGATACATTCTTTGAGATCATTAAATTAAACTTAGGAAGTGCTTTTAAACTCATTCAATTGTCTTTGCCTTTCTTCCACGATGGTGGAAGTATTGTCAATATATCGTCAATAGGAGGTATTGTTCCTGATATTAATAGAATAGGATACAGTGTGTCTAAATCAGCAATCAACAGTCTAACACAACAAGTCGCTATGAGTGAAGCGAGAAAGGGTATCAGGTGTAATGCTGTATTACCAGGTTTAATCGCGACTGATGCAGCTTTAAATAATATGCCAGAAGAATTTCTATCCTCTTTCTTATCACATGTCCCTTTAAATAGAATAGGGAAACCAAGTGATATTGCTAAAGCAGTGCTCTTTTTTGCGAGTGATGATTCTTCATTTATAACTGGGCATCTTTTAGATGTTGCTGGTGGATATGGATTAGGGACACCACAATATGCAGATATGATGAAAAAAAGTGAGTAGAATAAATCTACTCACTTTTTCCTTCGACTATTTTATGACAGAGGCGAAGTAATACTTGTTCTTCTTCCTCTGTTAAATTGTTTAATAATTGTTTTTGCCAATCAGTAATGGCTTGTGTAAAGTCTTCACGAATATCATAAGCCTTTTTTGATAACATAACACGATGACAACGTTTATCTTTTGAATCAACTTCTACTAAAACGTATCCTTCTTCTTTTAGTTTACTAATTGCACGAGCAGTTGTGACTTTATCAGTTGCAATACGTTTTGTTAATTCATCTTGAGTGATTCCGTCTTCTATATAAAGAGCCATTAAAAATTGTTGATGTCCATGACCTAAATTAAAACTTTTCATTTGTTTAGACATATATGATGAGCCTAAACGGTGAAATGCACTAAAGAAGGTTGTAATTGATAAATCTTTATAGACATCTTGTATATTCATAATGTTCTCCTTAATCAATCATAGTATTTAATTTCTTAACTTCTCTTATCATAACAATCGCAGATACAGCTATTGCTAACATATCGGCAGTAGGTCCAGCATACCAAACACCAGTTAATCCGAAGATGTTAGGAAGAATTAAGAATGCAGGGACTAAGAAGATAACTTGTCTTGTTAATCCAATGATCATTGCATTTTTTGGTCTACCTGTTGCTTGGAAATAAGTAGATGCAGTCATTTGAATACCGATGAAAGGTAATGAACATAAGTAAATTCTTATACCATTTAATGCGATTTGAGTTAATTCAGGGTCACTATTGAACAATCCGATACATGCTTCTGGGAATGTGAAAATGACAAAATATGACACTGCTAATATTATTGTACAACAAGTTAAACCAAGAAGATATGTTTTCTTAACACGAGCGTAATTTTTTGCACCAAAGTTAAAACCAAGAATAGGTTGAGCACCTTGATTTAAACCATAGATTGGCATGATGAATACTGAACAAATAGATACGATAACAGCCATTGCACCGATTGCCATATCTCCACCATGAGCTAATAATGTTTTATTACTAATAACTTGAACGAAACTTCCTGCAATTTGCATTAAACATGGAGCCATACCAACAGCTAAAATAGTTTTACAAATTGAGAAATCAAAACAGAAACTTTGTTTGTTTAATTTTAAAGTCGATTTTTTACTTCTTGCAAAGTAATAAACAACCCAACAAGCAGCAACAGCTTGAGAGAATACAGTTGCGTAAGCAGCACCTCTAATACCTAAGTTGAAACCAAAGATTAAAATAGGGTCTAAGATAATGTTAATTGTTGCCCCAATTAACATAGTACACATACTAATACGTGGATTACCATCAGCACTAATAGAGTTATTCATACTAAAAGCGATTAAAGTAAATAATGGACCAAATAATAAAGGTCTTAAATATTGTAATGCATAGTAAGCAGTTTTTTCAGTACCACCAAATATACTAACGATACCATTAGCAAAGATGTTACCGAAAACCATAATACATAAAGCAGCGATAACAACCGCAACAAATCCAGTTGTTAATACTTTTTGAGCTCTTTCTTTGTTGTTAGAACCCATTGATAATGAAATGTTAGCAGAAGTCCCTACACCAACTAACATACCAATACCAGTGATGATCATAGTAATTGGCATCGTAATACCAACACCCGTAATTGCTAAACCTCCAACATCAGGTATAGCACCTATATAGATTCTGTCGATAACATTATACAGCATATTAACAACCATACCTATGATTGCTGGGATAGAATACTTAAGCAATAACCTCCCAATTTTCTCTGTACCTAAGATGTTCTCTACAGGTGTTTCATCAACAGTTTTTTCATCTAAAATTTCTTTATCTTTCTCCATAAAAAGCCTCCTCAATAAATAGTTACATTTGCAACTACCTTAGAATACAACAATATAGTTTCAAATGCAACTATTATTTTTGATATTTTATTACTTATTGTTTGTCATTAATTCATAATTATCCAAAAAGATTCATAAGGTACTTAT